>NZ_JBKEBF010000006.1:0-88609 GCF_047973035.1 Oleidesulfovibrio sp. | reverse complement strand
GCTATAGCTCAAGATGATTGCGTTGTTCTGGACCCTTTTATGGGTTCTGGGACAACTGGAAAAGCGGCTCTTTCTACGGGCCGAAAATTCATCGGTGTAGAGTTGGATAAGGGGTACTATAACATCGCTTGTAAGCGGCTTTTTTTAAACCGCAGTAAGTGACGGAGTAAGGACATAAAAAGCCCTGACTCTGGTCGGGGCTTTTTCTCATTTTGAAATGGCAAAATTCTCAAATAGAGTGTCAACTTACAGCAACAAATACGACAGGCGAAGGAGACAGCTTATAAAAAACCAAGGGCGGGGGCAAATGGTCAGGGGAAGAGGTCTCCCAAAAAAGAAAAAGGCACTAATCGCATGATTAATGCCCTTGATGAACAAATGGCGGAGCGGACGGGACTCGAACCCGCGGCCTCCGGCGTGACAGGCCGGCGTTATAACCGACTTAACTACCGCTCCGCATATGTGGTGGACGGTACAAGACTTGAACTTGTGGCCCCTGCCGTGTGAAGGCAGTGCTCTACCAGCTGAGCTAACCGTCCGCGAGATGGAGCTTCTACACGCACGGCATCCGGCTGTCAATCAACTTTTTATTTTTTTAGCAGCCACAGATCAGCGCTTGGGGTCTTTGGTGCCTGCATAGGTAAAGTTGCCTTTCACCATGCTGTAATAGGTGCCCTTATCTATGCCTATGGGCTTTCCGCACACGCACCATATTTTTCCTTCGCGTTCTTCAAAGCCGAATACTTTGCTGATGCGGTCCTTATGGCAACGCAGCACCTCGCCCGGCCCCAGCTTCAGATACTTCCACAATTTGCGGCGACAGGCCGCACACTTTACGGTCAACATGCCCGCAGCATACTAAACCAACGCGTGGCAGGCAATGCGTTGTCACAAGCGCTTGACCGGGATGAAAGCATAAGCCCTCCGGCATGGCACCTTCTGCTGCTAACCACCCTTCACCGTATCATTAATATATTACCAGCCAGCACATTTGAATCTGTTAAAAAAGTTATGCGCAAAATTGTACGACATAACAAAGCGTACTTATTTTTTTGTAACCCCATTGACACATTGCGCACCCCGCAACTAAAGCATGATTCAAAAAGCTATGCTCTATACTACACCTTATTCCAAACAACTTCGTCACACTGTCGATTCCTTCATTCTGCCGGCAACCATCATGGCGTTCACCTTTGAACATTTTGCCATGTACGCTTCCGGCTTCATGCTGCATATCATTCCGGAACTGATCATCGCCCTGACTATCCGCCACGCATGGAAGAACCGCGAAACAAACATATGGTCATTGTTCGGCATTATTGCAGGATCAGTTGTGGCTATCGCCCTGTTGGAAGTAACATTCCACCTGTACAAAAATGTACCGTTTGATGAACGCGGACCGGTAACTGCAACATCTGTAATGCTGCTCGTTGCCTGTTCCATCACGGCAGGCAAAGTATATCGCCAACGGACAGAAGGAGAAGCGTTCAGCCTTGCGTCGACCAAGCTCATCTGGCTACTCATGGCAGCCGGTTTTGCATTTCTTGCTCTGGATGAAAAAGTACTCATCCATGAAGGGCTTGATAAAATGATCTACCGCGGCTCCGGCATGGAGTATTCATCTTTCTCTGAAAGAATGGATGACTTTATCGTTCTTGGCTACGCACTTATCGGCATGTTTTCAGTTTACTGGTACCGCCGCGAAATTCTGCGGTACAAAAAGACTATCACCGTACTGGGCGTCGGTTTTGTGGTTCTTGTTCTGCACAGCGGGCTGGACATGGCAGGCAGACCTGACTTTGTTATCAATGTACTGAAAATTACAGAAAACCCCACGCAGATAGCCCACGCCATTGATATGGCAGAAGAAGTCTTTAAGCTGACAGCAGAAGCCTGTTTCCTTTCCGGCCTGCTGCTGGCGCTGAAAGGCAGCAGTGCACCGGATGCCGACAGCATATAAAAGTACCCGAAATCAAAACGTATCAAAGCCTCCGCACTGTCGGGGGCTTTTTTCATTTGTTTATACAACTAATTAGACTGCTTCATTTATTGCTTTTGGTTGCGCGGGTACATTGACGCATGCTACACATTGTAATGCCGTACCAATACAAAGCCATCGGGGGGATGTGCCTTGAAGTTTTCTGAAATCAACTTGCTGGACGAATTGAAGCGTCCCGAACTTGCAGATTTGCATAACATTTTCCATCAGCGGGCAGTGGCCAAGGGTGCAATAGCCTTTCATCCCGATGCCGATGAAAACCTTGTATTCATCATCGCCAGCGGGCGGGTGCGCATTTATTTAGGGTTTGAAGATAAAGAGTTTACACTTGGCGTTCTTGAAGCAGGCGACCTGTATTCCACGCACGCGGGCTGTTTTGCGCAGGCGCTGGAAGAATCATCCCTGCTGGTAACAGATGTACAGTCCGTCAAACGGTGCATGAGCGAAGTGCCGTTATTTAACAGAACAATGGTCCGTGTGCTCGGACAGATTCTGAACAACTCATTTTCCATCATCGGCAGCCTTGCGTTTCAGGATATTTATTCCCGCCTGACAGCTTTTTTATACAAGGAAGCCCTGCGCACAGGAGTACAAACCGATGAAGGTACCGAACTGCGCCTTGCCGTAACCACCGAGCAGCTTTCGCAACATATGGGAGCCACACGCCAGACGGTATCGACACTGCTTAATAACCTGGTCCGTGAAGGCATCATGCAAAAACGCGGGCGTTCCGCATGGTTAATACCAGATATGGAAGCGCTACGGCAGCAGGCACAGCAATAACGCAGTTTTCACAACTTTTTTCATCCTAGTGTCAGCCAGCCGACAAACATTACGGCCTGCTTAGGCCACTATGCTTACATAGTCAGCAACACCCACTACGGACAGACAAAGCGCTGCCCGTAAACAACGGGAGGATACAGGTATGGCAAAAGAACCGCGTCCGGTAGAAGAACTCTCCATCTGGGAAGATGCTCAGGCTATGCTTACCAAAGCACGCGCCGAAGGCATTGAAACAGCCCACGAACGGCTGCAGCAACAAACACCCCACTGTAAGTTCTGTGAACTGGGTGTAAGTTGCCGTAACTGTACCATGGGGCCGTGCAAAATCACCCCCAAAGCTCCCCGCGGGGTCTGCGGCGCAGATGCCGACGTTATTGTGGCACGCAACTTCGGACGTTTCATAGCTGGTGGCTCCGCCGGTCATTCCGACCACGGCCGCGACCTTGTGGAAGTGCTTGAAGCCATTGTTGAAGGCAATACCAAAGACTACCGCATCACCGATGAAAACAAACTGCGCGCTATCGCTGCAGAAATCGGCATCAGCACCGAAGGCCGCGACATTATAGCCGTGGCCTCTGATGTCATAGACGTATTTTATGCAGACTTCGGCAGCCGTAAAAAAGAAGTCGCTTTTCTGTCACGCGTTCCGCAACAGCGCAAAGACATATGGAAAAAGCTCGGTATGACTCCCCGCGGCGTTGACCGCGAAATAGCAGAGATGATGCACCGCACCCACATGGGCTGCGACAACGATGCGCCCAACACACTTATCCATGCAGCCCGAACCGCCCTTGCAGACGGCTGGGCAGGCTCCATGATCGGCACAGAACTTTCTGATGTCATCTTCGGCACACCTACCCCCTCCATGTCATACGCCAATCTTGCCGCCATCAAACAGGACAAGGTTAACATTCTCGTGCACGGCCATAATCCTGTTGTGTCCGAAATGATTCTGGCAGCCGCACGCGAGCCGGAACTTATCGATCAGGCAAAGGCTCTGGGGGCCAGCGGCATCAATGTGGCAGGCTTGTGCTGTACAGGAAACGAATTACTGATGCGTCAGGGCATTCCCATGGCGGGTAACCACCTGATGACAGAGCTTGCCATTGTCACAGGCGCTGTAGAAGCTGTGGTGGTAGACTACCAGTGTATTATGCCCAGCCTCGTACAGATTTCCGGCTGCTACCACACCAAATTCATCGACACAGCGCAGAAGGCCCGCTTTACCGGAGCCATCCACTTCGACATCCATCCGCACAATGCTCTGGAGCAGGCCCGCGAAATAGTCCGGCTGGCTGTGCAGGCTTACGCCCAGCGTGATGCTTCGCGCGTACAGATTCCCGGCAAACCGGTAAACATCATGACCGGCTTTTCCAACGAGGCAGTCATCAAAGCGCTTGGCGGCTCGCTGGACCCGCTGGTGCAGGCCATTGCCGCAGGCGACATTCGCGGTGCCGTAGGCATTGTCGGCTGCAACAATCCCAAGTTCCAGCAGGACTCCATGAATGTTGGGCTGGCAAAGGAACTTATTAAAAAAGATATTCTGGTGCTGGTTACCGGTTGCGTAACCACGGCGGCAGGCAAGGCCGGACTGCTCGTGCCCGAGGCCATTGAAATGGCAGGCCCGGGCTTGAAAAAAGTCTGCGGCGCACTGGGTATTCCGCCTATACTGCATTACGGGTCATGCGTAGATAACTCCCGCATTCTCCAGCTGTGCGCAGCGCTGGCAAACGCACTTGGCGTGGACATCAGCGACCTGCCTGTCGGGGCATCTTCACCGGAATGGTATTCGGAAAAAGCAGCAGCCATTGGCCTGTATGCTGTTGCCAGCGGCATTTACACGCATCTCGGACATCCGCCCCACATTCTTGGCTCTGAAACCGTGACCAACCTCGCGGTTTCCGGCCTTGAAGACCTCGTGGGCGCAACGTTCGTCATTGAGCCTGATCCCGTAAAAGCCGCAGAGCTGTTCGATCAACGAATCCGTGCAAAGCGTAAAGCGCTGGGCCTTGGCGAATAGCACAGCAAAAATGAAGCGTACGAGGATACATACAAAATGAAGCTGGCATTTGCAGGCAAAGGTGGCGTAGGCAAAACGTCCATTACGGCATGGATGGCCGACTGGCTGGCCAGATGCGGCCGTGACGTGTGGATGATTGACGCAGACACGGCTCTGTCTCTGGGGCAGGCGTCAGGCCTTTCTCCGCAGGAGCTACCGCAGCCCCTCATAGCCAGAAAGGATCTGGTGCAGGAACGCATTCATGCCGGAGGTTTTCTTAACCTGAACCCCGATGTGGATGACCTGCCCGCGAAGCTGGCAGTTGATGTGCCTGTATCCGGCGCGCCGCTGTATGCCGCCTCCGCCGGGCGCAAACGGTTGCTGGTCATGGGTGCGCTCACCAACGCGGGCGGCGGCTGCGCCTGTGATGGCAATGCGCTGCTCAAGGCCCTACTGGCACATATTGTGATGGATGCATCCAGTTGCGTACTGGTAGATCTGGAAGCCGGCGTGGAACACCTTGGCAGAGGCACAGTGGCCCATGTGGACGGGCTGGTGGTCGTCAGCGAGCCCAGTATGCGCAGCCTTCAAACCGCAGCAGAAGTAAGCCGCATGGCAACTGACTTGCAACTGCACAAGCAAGCTCTGGTGCTCAACCGCTTTGCTGCGGATCTTCCCGTACACCTGCCGGACTTGAACGGGCTTCCCCGCTGGCATACAGCTTTGCCGCCGCTGCACGGTCTCATATCACGGCAGCTTACGGAAGCCAGCGTACTCAATCTGCCCGAGCAGACGGACATAGACCGTACCCTGCAGGCTGTTGCCAGTCATCTTGGTTTTATTGCGCAGCCTTGAGATAACTCTACAAACATCTATCAACCAAGCCCCTTAGCCCGCAGGCAAGGGGCTTTTTTTATACACACTCTAACACTGCAACCACGCTCATATTCCATGCACTACGCCGCCAAAACGCTGTCTCCGGCGCGCCGCAAACGCGGAGTGCTTGCTAACCTGCTGCCATACCAATATAGAAACATCTCAACTTGCTGCTAACGCACATACGCACCAGATGCAGCAGCTAAATACAATACAACGGGCAGCACCATGAACGCATTCAAACCTACGCAGCAACAACACTGGAACCAGAGTTTCATCCGGATGCCCGACATGTTCGGTCAGGAACCAAGCCAGCCCGCCAAAGCAGCGGCAACATTGTTTGCACAAAACGAAGCAAAAACCATTCTTGAGCTGGGCAGCGGGCAAGGCCGCGACACACTATTTTTTGCTCACAACGGCTTTCAGGTAACGGCGCTGGATTATGCCGAAACAGGCGTAAAAACCATCGAAGCAAAGGCGAAGCACTTCAGCATGGCAGACAACATAACCGCCATGCAGCACGATGTGCGCCAGCCCCTGCCCTGTAAAGACGCCAGCTTCGACGCCTGTTTTTCGCACATGCTATACTGCATGGCGCTGACTACAGACGAGCTGAAAAAACTTACCGGCGAGGTTCATCGCGTTCTCCGTTCCGGCGGGCTGCATGTGTACACAGTGCGTCACACCGGCGATGCCCATTACCGGCAGGGCAATCATCACGGTGAAGACATGTATGAAACAGGCGGCTATGTAGTGCACTTTTTTGATAAGGCAAAAGTGGAACTGCTGGCGGAAGGCTTTGAACTGCTGAGCATTGATGAGTTTGAAGAAGGCCCCCTGCCCCGCAAACTCTTTCAGGTGACGCTTCGCAAGCTGTAGTAGCTTTTTCATCTTACGAATCACAAAAGCGCCCCGCACAGTTGTGTGGGGCGCTTATTTGTTAATAACTAAAATTTCTTCAGCCAGGTGGCAAATCAAAGGTATTGTAAGGGCAAACTCTCACCGGAAGGTGCCGGAGCAGAATAAGGCACCGACATACTAAAAAATACCGCCTCCCCTCCTGCACATTCTATAGCATGCCAGTAAAATGAACATATGCATGTCGGAAGAACGTTTATCCTTGCCTGATAGACACATAAAGTATCTTCTGTTCATGCAACTTTGCGACTCATGGTATTTTTACCTGATACTTGCAAAGTAAAGCACACCATCTCTGCACAGCAGATACTCCCTTCACCGGTCCATGCATGCTGCATTTGCCCCCCTTGACACCTTCACACTTCCCGTGCACAGTGTGCACTCTTATGGTCATATTCTGGACATGACCGAAAAAACATACCACACAGCACAGGCATGAGTCGATGTGAATATCTGCGTCGGCACTATACCCAGCAACAGCAGGGGCGGCAGATGCCGCAGAGGTTCGCACCTTCCATGAGTGAAACCATTGCCCTTATCGGCCCTTCAGACTCTGTGGGAGTCATCCGCGAATGTGTTACGCGCTTTTTCCCGAATCTGACGTTTCGGGCATATATACGCGAACACACCAACGATACACATGAAATTCTGGAACAAAGCCAGAGCGAATGCGACGGGCTGCTGTTTGCCGGCATCGGCGTGCAGGAAGCCGCTAAAGCCAAAGGTGTGGTCACCAAGCCCCATACGCAACTCGAGCGCGGCGCTTACAGTCTGCTCCATGCCTTTGCTGCCATCCAGCGCAGTGGTGTGCCGCACAGTCGCATCAGCATTGACGTAATCACCGACCCCGTTCTGAACGAAGTCATCCGCGAATACAGCCTTCCCTTTGCAAAGGTTTATTCCATGCCCTTTGCCGTGCAGCTGCGAGAAGAAGAATACTTACAGCGTCACCTTGAGTTGCTGAACTCCGGCAAAGTAGATCTTGCGATATCAGGCTTCGGCGGAGTGTACCGGCAGCTGCGCATGGCAGACCATACTGCTTTCAGAATGCTGCCCAGCTCCTTGCAGATTCGCGAAACCATGGACAGGCTGCTGGCGGATATCGCCACTAGAGGTCTGCGGTCTGCCGGAATTGCCATTCAGATTGTGCGTCTGCACCGAAACGAAGAACTTTCCGCCAATCAATACGATCAGATGAAGGATGAAGGCAGATTCTTTCTGGAACTTCTGGAGTACGTCCGCGCCATTCAGGGCAGCCTGTTCAACTTCGGCAAACACGAATACGTCATATTTTCCACACGTGGCGTCATAGAAAGCCCTGTGCATCTGGAAATGTTCACCCGACTTATCCAATGGGGACGTAGCAACAACCTGCTGCTCTCTTCCGGCATCGGCATCGGCGCCACAGCGTTTGAAGCAGAAAAGTCCGCACGGCTTGCCCTTTCGCACGGGCGCAAACTGCCGCAGGGCGGTCTTTATCTGGTGCAGGGCGACCATATCCGCGGTCCGCTTGGGGAACAGGGCGAACTGAACTACCGCACCCGTATCGAAGACACGACTTTGCTTCGCATGGCGGAAGAAATCGGTATCAGCGCAAGCTATGTTGACCGCATCCGCGCTGTGATAGACAAAACCGGCAAAAATACATTTGATGCAAACGATCTGGCGGCCTGCCTCGGTATAGGGGAACGCAGCGCCAGACGGGTGCTGAAAAAATTTGTGGACAGCGGCTACGCCACACTGGTGGGCAAGGAAAACGCGCATCAGGTAGGCCGCCCTAAAAACCTTGTAAAAATTTCAATTTAAGCAGGGCATTTTTTTAGCACTATTTTCGGACATGTTTTTGACTTGTCCAAAAATAACCAGCCAGAATTTCTGGCCAAAAATGTGCCTGCAGGAGGAGACCACCCGACAACAAAACAGGGGACGTAGGAGTATCGAAACTGAGGAGGGGCACCGGTGCCTGCAATACGCTGCGCCATGCAGCATAGCGCCGCTGCCGACGACAACAACTACACTACTGCAGGACAAACACTATGTTAGACGCCATTAAAAACGTCAAAATCCACCTGTTGGTTCTGGCACTGGTTGCCGCATCCGAACTGATAGGCATTCTTAAATTTCCCGTCGGGCCAGGTATGATCGTACTGGTTCCCATGCTGTACGCTGTGTTCATGGGTACATTTCTGGGTCCGAAATTCCTTAAAATCGTCAACGACAAAGACATGGATCATGCAAGTTCGCTGGTCAGCCTGACGTTGATGCTGCTTATGGCTCGTTACGGTACCCTTGTCGGTCCGAAATTCTTTGAAATTGTCAAAGCAGGTCCCGCGCTGGTTCTGCAGGAGTTCGGCAACATCGGCACCCTGCTTATCGGTATTCCCATTGCCGTGTTCCTAGGCCTGAAGCGGGAAGCCGTCGGTGCCGCGCACTCCGTAGCTCGCGAGCCTAACGTGGCGCTTATCAGCGACATTTACGGCCTGAACTCACCTGAAGGACGCGGCGTAATGGGCGTGTACATCTGTGGTACCGTGTTCGGCACTATTTTCTTCGGCCTTACCGCCTCCTTCCTCAGCATTCTTGATGTGTTTCATCCCTATGCACTTGCCATGGCAGCGGGTGTGGGTTCCGCCAGCATGATGACTGCCACCGTGGGCAGCCTTTCTGCCATCTACCCTGACATGGCAGAACAGATTCAGGCATTCGGCGTGGCAAGTAACACCCTGTCAGGTCTTGATGGCGTGTACATGTCT
Organism: Oleidesulfovibrio sp.; assembly: GCF_047973035.1. Taxonomy (NCBI): domain Bacteria; kingdom Pseudomonadati; phylum Thermodesulfobacteriota; class Desulfovibrionia; order Desulfovibrionales; family Desulfovibrionaceae; genus Oleidesulfovibrio; species Oleidesulfovibrio sp. The sequence goes on along the minus strand of NZ_JBKEBF010000006.1, from coordinate 79,281 downwards.
ATGCTGATAGCCCTGCCCCTTTCCAACAAGCTCTACAAGATCATCTACCGGATCAAATACGGCAAAGAGGAGGCGAAATAACCATGAGCAAAATCACTGAATCCGCTATCGTCCTTGCACTGGTTGCCGCCATCACTCTTGTAGGCAACCGGATTGGCTACGGCTTCGGCATTGCAGAGGCATTGCCCGGTATGGCTGTATTGTTTGCCATATGCATGCTCGGCATTCTTGCCAACCGCTTTCTCTTCAAACTGCCTACCGTATTGTATGTCATCACCTTCGGCATGGTGCTTACGTTGCCCGGCTTTCCCGGCAGCGCAACCGTGGCGGCGTGGGTATCGAAAGTAAACTTCCTTGCGCTGACCACCCCTATTCTGGCCTATGCCGGTGTGGGCATAGGTAAAGACCTGCCCGTACTGAAGCAGACCGGATGGCGCATCGTTGTTGTCAGCCTGTTTGTAATGACAGGTACCTATATCGGCTCTGCAGCCATTGCACACGTAGTACTGAAGTTCCTCGGAGAGATATAAATGCCCGTAAAGCCGGAAATAGAAGCTCGCTTTGAAGAGCTGAAAAACATTCGGCAGTACCTGCACACCTGTCCTGAAGTAGGGCTGGAAACTGTGCAGACCGTAGCCTTTGTAAAAAAGCAGCTTGATGCTCTTGGCATCGGCTACGAAGACATCGGCGTTAATTCGCTGCTGGCAAAGATTGAAGGAAAAGGAAAAGGCAAAACCGTAGCTTTCCGCTGCGACATGGATGCACTGCAGACAACCGAAGAAACCGGCCTGCCCTACCAGTCTGTTGTGGAAGGCTGTATGCACGGCTGTGGTCACGACGGTCACACCACCACCATGCTGGCCTTTGCCGGATATTTGGCAAACCACCGCGACTTTAACGGGACTGTTCTGCTGCTGTTCCAGTCAGGCGAAGAAGGCTACGGCGGTGCGCTGGAAGTCATCAATGACGGTCTGTTTGAAAAATACAGCATTGATTACATGTTCGGCATGCACAACTGGCCGCCCTACGGAGAACATCAGGTAATCGTGCATAAAGGCACTGCCATGGCTTCGGAAGACCGGTTTGACCTGATCCTTCGCGGCAAAAGCGGTCATGCATCCGTTCCGCACGGCTGCATCGAACCTTTTGCCGCCGTGGCGGACTTCATCAAAGGTGCCCAGTCCGTCATCGCCCGCAAGGTATCCGCCCACGACAAAGCCGTCATAAGCATCACGCAGGTGCACGGTGGCAGCGCGTACAACATCATCCCCGATGAGGTTGTCATCAAAGGCAACGTCCGCACCACCGACCCGAAAGTACAGGACGTTATCGAGGAATCACTCGGCCACCTCGTTGCTGGGCTGGAAACAATATATGGTGTAACCGCCACGTTTACTTACCATCGCAAGCATCCGCCTGTGATCAACACCACGCCGGAACTGGTCATTGCCGCCGCTGAACGTGTGGTGGGTAAAGAAAACGTGCTTACCGAAGAGCTGCCCGCCATGGGCAGCGAAGATTATGCATTCTACATGCAAAAAACCAGAGGCTGCTTTGTATGGATAGGCAACGGTTCAGATTCGCCGTTGCTGCATAACAGCAAATACGACTTCAACGACAATGTCACCGTTCTGGGAGCTTCACTTTTTGCAGAGCTTCTGGACGAGGCATTGTCCGACTAGCGTAGCCCGTAACACACTCACTCCGGCTGTCCGGCCTGCTGCCGCAGGCTGCAAACATGACCCGACTCCGTCATGCCTCCTCCGACCCTGTTCCTGCAAAAGAGGCATTGGCCGGACAGCCAAAAATTTCACTGCACATACCGGAGTACTTAATGGACTCATTACGAGAGCTCTATAAAGTGGGCAACGGCCCCTCCAGCAGCCACACCATGGGACCGCAAAAAGCCGCAGGCGAATTCATGCAGCGCACGCCGCAAGCGGCAAGTTATCGCGTAACCTTGCTGGGCAGCCTTGCCGCCACAGGCAAAGGTCACCTGACGGACTGGATCATTAAAAAAACGCTGGGCGAAGAGCGTACGGAAATCATCTGGAAACCGGAAGAGGTGCGCCCCTTCCACACCAATGGGATGGTTTTCAAAGCGCTGGACCACAACGGCCAGATTCTTGCCGGAGAAGGCAGCACATGGGAAGTATACAGCGTAGGCGGCGGCACCATTGCAGGAGCAGATTCTGCCACCCGCGGGACCAGTAGCTTTTATTCGCTGACCACCCTTGATGCCATCATGGCGCACTGCAAAACAGACAACATAGAATTGTGGGAATATGTAGAAAATCAGGAAGGACCTGAAATATGGGACTTTCTGCGTAACATCTGGCAGGCCATGCAGGAATCCATTGAACGTGGTCTGGCTAAAACAGGAGTTCTGCCGGGTGATCTGCGCTACCCGCGCAAAGCGAACGCCTTTTACAAAAAGGCCCGCATACAGTCCGGCAGGTTACGCTCTACGGGTATGACCTTTGCTTATGCACTTGCCGTGTCGGAAGAAAATGCCTCCGGAGGACTCGTGGTCACAGCTCCCACGTGCGGTTCTGCCGGTCTGGTGCCTTCGGTACTGCGTTCGCTGAAAGAAGACTATGACCTGTCTGAAAGCGAAATACTCAAAGCGCTTGCTGTGGGCGGACTTATCGGCAATCTGGTGAAGCAGAACGCTTCCATTTCCGGCGCCGAAGTAGGCTGTCAGGGCGAGGTAGGCACAGCCTGCGCTATGGCTACGGCCATGACCGCATATCTTTTCGGCGGCACGAACATGCAGGTAGACTATGCAGCCGAAATGGCGCTGGAGCACCACTTAGGCATGACCTGCGACCCTGTGGGCGGCTACGTGCAGGTACCTTGCATAGAACGTAACGCAGTGTCCGCAACCCGCGCCATCAACGCGGCGGAGTATACTCTGTTCACCGACGGTAATCACCGTATCAGCTTTGATCAGGTGGTTCAGACCATGGGTGAAACCGGCAGAGATTTAAAATGCGGCTACAGAGAGACATCGCTTGCAGGGCTGGCCAAGCACGCCTGCCTGACAAACTGCGGCAGCGGCTGCTGACTGACGCATACAACCAGTCTGCCAGCCAGATGGTAACCAAAGCAGACATCAGAAAGCCCGCACTGTTGCGGGCTTTTTTTGTACAAAAACAAAAAAAGCATGGAGGTAAGACAACAAGAACCTCACCGGCAGCCAGTCGTTCTTTTGACAACTGAAATAATCTCAAAAATAAAAACGCATAAAAACAACACAATAAGCAGGAAACGTTCCTATGGTTCGCTTCTTGCTTTCTTTTTTCAATCAACAAAAGTAAACGCAATCTGTTAAGTGCGGGCATAGCGCGCTGTAAACAAAAGCTGAACGGCACCCTGACGATTCAGCAGGTTTGCATCCCGCACGGACAGAGGATGCCGCCGCTATTACAGCAGGGTATCAGCCGCCAATTGGTATGAAATACAGTATGAACGTACGTCGCAAAAATATGCTACCTGTTCCACGGAGCCCAAAATGAAACGTCAAACAATTCTGATAACTGGCGCAACGGGCTTTATCGGCTCCCATGTGCTCCGCCAGCTTGCAGACAAGCATACTGTAGTGGGCCTTTCTGCGACATCTTACCCTTCTGCTGATCAGAAAAACCGTATTGAGCGCATGATCCTGCCTCATCAGGATCTGGAAGAGCTTATCGCCGAACTTGTTCCCGACGAAATCATTCATTGTGCTGGAGTGGCATCAGTGGGCCTTTCCATGACCCGCCCCGGTGTTGATTTTCAGTCCGGTCCGCCGGTTGTCTTTCAAATTTTCGATGCGGTGCGCAAATGCAGGCTGAACACCCGCATCATGCTTATGTCCAGCGCGGCAGTATACGGTAATCCCGCAACGTTGCCGATTCAGGAAAGCACACCTGCTGCCCCCATTTCACCTTATGGCTGGCACAAATTGATGTGCGAACAGATTGCGCAGGAATACGCCGATATTTATGGCATCTCCAGCTACTCATTGCGTATCTTTTCCTGTTACGGAGACGGCTTGCGCAAACAGTTGCTCTGGGACGTTGCCCGAAAAATCCAGAGCAACGCCCTTTCATTATCCGGCACAGGGAAAGAAACACGGGATTTTATTCATGTGCGGGATGTCGCGCGTCTGGTTGAACTCCTTATCCACGAAAAAGTACATAACCGGCACACCATACTGAATGTGGCATCGGGCACGCAGACCAGTGTGCGCCAGATAGCAGATACTCTGCGTGCGTCATTCGGCTATACGCCCGAAGCGGTATTTGACGGCAAAGTCCGCTCGGGTGACCCAGCTCACTGGCAGGCAGATGTTTCTGCAATCTCAGGCATGGGCTTTACTCCGAAAATTTCTATCGGGCAGGGCATAGCAGACTACGCGCAGTGGTTTAAAGCTGCGATGAATGCCGCAAAACAGTAAGCAGGCTAACGTGGCATGATTCCAATGCAAAGCGTGGCGTTGACAAAAAAACAGCTTGAAAATTATCACAGGATGTTACCGGAAAGTATGGCACCAAAAGCAGCGTAGCCACAGGCTGAAACAGCAATCGCCGCTGCTAATGTTGATGCGGACGGATTTCATGGCGTTAAGTTGCCAGATTGCAACCTGCCAACCACAATCAACCGGAAAATTTATCAGTGCCGATAAGGCGTTTTGCCCGCATCAAGGCTGCCAAATCCGGTCAAGAGCGCTCGTTAAAGGAGTAACTACGTGTTTACAGACAAAACCATCCTCATTACCGGCGGAACCGGCTCTTTCGGACAACAATGCATCCGGATGTTGTTTGAACGCTGGGCTCCTAAAAAAGTCATAGTATTCAGCCGGGACGAAATGAAGCAGTGGGATATGCAGCAGGCTTTCCCTAAAGAGCAGTTTCCGGCGTTGCGCTTTTTTGTGGGTGACGTACGCGACAAAGAGCGTCTTTACCGTGCCATGCGCGGTGTGGATATTCTGATTCATGCAGCAGCTCTGAAAATTGTGCCCACGGCAGAATACAATCCGTTTGAGGCTATCCGCACCAATATCATCGGAACTGAAAATGTTGTCTCCACCGCTCTGGACTGCGGTGTAAAAAAAGCTGTGATGCTGAGCACCGACAAAGCCGTCAGCCCTGCCAACCTGTATGGTGCAACCAAGCTGTGCGCAGAAAAGATGTTCGTAGCAGGCAACGCCTATTCCGGCGAGTCAGGTACGCGTTTTTGCGCAGTACGGTACGGCAACGTAGTGGGCAGCCGCGGCAGCGTTGTCCCCTTGTTTTTAAAGCAGCGCGAAAAAGGGCTGATCACCATCACCGATTCCAGAATGACCCGATTCTGGATAACCCTGCGCCAAGGCGTAGATTTTGTCCTTTCCAGCCTTGAGATGAGCGTTGCAGGTGAAATTTTTGTTCCGAAGCTGCCCACCATGCACATTACGGATCTGGCAAAAGCCATCTGCCCTGATTGTGAGGTCAAGTTCACCGGAATCCGCCCCGGCGAAAAGCTGCATGAGACTATGCTTTCCGTAGATGAAGCCCGCCACACACAGGAGCAGAAAGACAGGTTTATCATCAAGCCGCTGTTCAGCTTTTCCACTCCCGGCAAAACAGACTGGGGAACTCCTGTGCCGGAAGGTTTTGAATACAATTCAGAATCAAACCCGTGGAAGCTGGATGAAGAAGAGCTTACCCGTATGCTTATCGAACTGGACCCCTGCTATAACGGCCCGAAGTAGCAAGTAAACGCATCAGTCGCTGGCAGACACGTACATGCCCCGCGCTGCAACGGGCAGAGTATGCAGATTCCGACGCGAAGGACGGGCACAGCAGCCAGCAAAGGCAGGAGTAGCCGGCATGCCCGCCACCAGCGCCGATGCGTATCGGCGGCAGACAACTCGTTACCGCTGCATCGGTAATTGTCAGGACGACAGGTAGATAAACGGTACCGCGTGCAGAAATGTATTGCCCGAAGCGGGCATAAACAAGACTGGCAAACAGTGCCGACGGGAGAACCATTCATGGGCGTTCAGTTCATTGCCGAAATTTCAAGCAATCACAACGTGGATCTGGCAAGATGCCTCCGCTTTGTTGACGTTGCAGGCGACATAGGTTGCGACGGCGTGAAATTTCAGCTGTTCCGCATAAAAAATCTTTTTGCTCCGGAAATTCTGAAAAAATCCGCCATGCACAGGGCCCGCGAAAAGTGGGAACTGCCAGTCAGCTTTCTGCCTTCCATAGCAGAGCACTGCCGTAAAAAGGGGCTGTCATTCAGTTGCACGCCTTTTGACCTGCAGGCTGTGGAAGAAATGGCCCCGTATGTAGACTTTTATAAAATAGCTTCATACGAACTCACATGGCCTGCCCTGCTTGAAGCGTGTGCCGCCAAAGGTAAACCTGTTGTTCTTTCCACCGGCATGGCAGACATTGATGAGGTCAGACAGGCTACGCACTCGCTGCGTAATGCGGGGTGCGAAGACCTGACGCTGCTGCATTGTGTTTCCAACTACCCTTCTGCACCGGAGCAATCCAATCTTGCCTGCATCCGGACCCTGCGAGAAACCTGCCAGTGCAAAACGGGATGGTCCGATCATTCGGTTTCGTCAGCCGTGATATACAGGGCGGTGCATGCATACTCCGCATCCATGATTGAATTTCATCTGGATATCGAAGGTGAAGGATACGAGTATCAGGGCGGACACTGCTGGCTGCCTGACCAGATCAAAAAAGTCATAGATGATGTGCGGGTGGGAGAATCTGCAGACGGCAACGGCGAAAAGACATACACCGCCGGAGAACAGAACGAGCGCATGTGGCGCGCCGACCCGGAGGACGGGCTGCGTCCTTTCAAAGAAATCAGAGAACACTTTTCCGGATAAGGCTGTAAGACATGCGTTGCGTAGCTGTTGTGGAAGCCCGCATGGGCTCAACCCGTTTTCCGGGCAAAGTCCTTTCGCTGCTGGCGGGAATGCCCGTGTTACAACACATCGGCATTCGTCTCGGTTCCTGCAAGGCTTTGGACAAAATCATTCTTGCCACCTCTACGCATCCCCGTGACGATGTTCTGGCGAAAGTTGCGCCCTCGTTCGGGTTTGATGTCATACGGGGGCCGGAAGACAACCTGTTTGCAAGACACCTTCTTGTACTTGATGCCTATTCTCCCGACATCATAGTACGCGTAACTGGAGACTGCCCCCTTGTTGATCCGGATGTCATTACCCGTCTGATCGACCTGTTGCAAAAAACCGGAGCTGACTATGCAACCGTCCGCACCGGCACTCCCTGCATCCATGAAGGCATAGACCCGTTCCGCACTTCACTGCTGCGCAGGCTGGCGCTCTCGCACAAAGACAATCCGGTTGTGAAAGAGCATGTGGTTTCCGGCCTGAAAGGCAAAGCAGACATAGGTACTGTGGCCTATCTTGAACTGCCGGAACGTGAGCAACTGGCAGGAGTCCGCATCAGCATAGACACGCCTGCTGACTTGGCCTTTCTGGAAGAGATACACCGTTTGTTACATGCTGCCCCTGCTCAGGCAGATATTCGGGATGTTGCGGACCTTTTGCGGGCCAATCCAGAGCTCTTATCCATCAACAGCCATGTAAAACAAAAAAAAGCCGGCACCCCGACCGTACGCATTGTGGCCCGTTGCCTTGATTCAGCACACGTACCTCTACTGGCAGCTGTGCTGGGTCGCCTTCGGGATACATTCGGGTTCGGGATACGCATTGCTTCAGAGTCTGCACACCCGACAGAACCGGCACTGGAACCATTTGCTCATATAGCAGACCCGCTGGAATTTATGCCGGATTTGCTCCTTGACGCCGGTACGATTGCAACAGATCAAATATCGGAAAAAAAACAGTACAATATTCCCTCTGCCAGAATATCGTTGCAGGACGGGACCATCCGCCTGACTTATAGCAATAGCGGCAACGCCGCGGCCCCTACGGCTGCTTTTACGGACGCAGGTATCGAGCAACTGGCAAAAGCGCTGTCTGAACATATTTTCAGCCATAAACACAGCAATCAGACAAAAAATTAGTTGCGGAGTTACGGATAAAGACTTCCGGAAATCTCGGCTCCTGCTTTTGCCACTCGTTAGGGCCCTCCTCTCCCACTGCAACAATGCAGCCTCGGCAGTTGTGTAACGTCATACCTGACTCATTGACACAGCATCCCCCTGCTCCGTTTGATGCAACAGACTGGAATTCCCCAGTATACCGTGCCCTTTTCTTTTTCAGCGACGGGCTGGAATCCTCACGCGAGACAAATGTGACGGTGCAAGTCAAAAGCAACTCAACATATGAAAGTCTTTTTGCAAAAATGCCGTCCTGCGCCCTACACAAAAATAAATAATAATTATAACATCCTTCCTGTAACAGTATAAAAAACAGTAGTCTGGTTGTATTCATGCGTTCACATTTACCGACTATACTATTCCGCTGTGATGCGTCTCCACAAACCGGCTATGGACATCTTAGCCGGTGCCTTGCCGTGGCCCGGGAAATCCGCGCCATGCGCCTTTGTGACATTCTGTTTGCACTGGGGTCGGACCATGCACAGGAGCGAGTCCGGCAACACGGGTACGTTCCGCTTGTGCTGCCGGATGACATGCAGCTTGAACAATGGCTTTCAATAACACTGCACGAGGTTGCTCCGGATATTCTGCTACTTGATGCTCCGGAAGGCTTTCCTGTTTCTCTTGCGGCGCAACGCGTGGCTAACGGAAAATTGACAGTCATCCTTGATGATGCCGGACCACTACGCCGCTACGCCCATGCAGCATACTATCCCCCTGCTCCGGTGCTGGACACGCTGGACTGGACAGATTGCCCCGCAACAGTACATAGCGGATTTGAATGGGTAGCACTGGGGGAAACATTTTCCCCGCGTCCGCGAATAGTTACAAGCGGCCCTGTCCGAATCCTCCTCACCATGGGGGGCTCGGACCCGCAAGGCTTCACCCTGCGTGCGCTGCAATGGCTGAAAAGCGAACACCTGCGAAATCTTGACTGGAGAGCTTCTGTCATTGCCGGTCCATATTTTGCACTAAGCATGCAAAAAGAAATAGTTGAATTCTTGAAGACTGCGGACATGCCTATCGAGGTAATCACGTCACCGCCGGACATGGGTGCCATAATGGCTTCCTGCGATTTTGCTGTCGCTTCATTCGGTGTCAGCGCCTACGAGCTGGCCTGTTGCGGAGTTCCGGCCGCATACATCTGTCTCACCAGACAGCATTCAGCCATGGCAGACGTGTTTGAACACAACGGAATAGCTATAAACCTTGGTGTTCACCACGAGATTTGCGACGAAGCTGCAGTCAGCTCCGTTGCGGCATTGCTGCACAAGCCGGAGCAACTGGAAAACATGGGGCAGACAGCAGCCCAACTTGTGGACGGCCTTGGGGCACAACGAATCGCCGCCGACATGATCCGGCGCATGGAAATAAAAATTTAATGAATATGCGTACAAAGCAGGTTGAACACATCGGCCCCGTACTGGAAGAAAAAGGGGAATATCAGGTCATAGACTGTGAGGCGTGCGGCTTTGCGCATCTCCTGCCGATTCCGGATTCCGGCACTGTCGAACATATGTACCGCGAGGCGTATTATTCCACCATGCTGCCGGACTATATTGAAAGGCATACGCAGGATCAGGCATGGTGGCAGCTTGTTCACGGTCTCCGGCTTGATACTATGGCATCCTTACTGCCGCAAAACACAAAGCGGATTCTGGATATAGGATCTGGCCCCGGCATATTTTTGCTGACAGCCCGGAATAAAGACTGGGACGGCACAGGGTACGAGCCGTCGCGTCAGGCGTGGGAATATTCCACACAGACGCTGGGACTTACAGTACAAAACGATTTTTTTACGGAGCATACACCTGTAGAGGCGGGAACATTTGACGCTGTCCACATGAGTGATGTTCTGGAACATATCGCCGACCCGCACTCGCTTATTTCAGGGATTAAAAAAGTCTTACGTCCCGGCGGTGTGTTCTGCGTTGTTGTGCCCAACGACTTCAACCCTATCCAGAAAGTGTTGCGCAGTGAAAAAAACTTTGAGCCGTGGTGGGTAAGCCCCCCTGACCACATCAACTACTTTTCATTCGACTCACTGCAGGGCCTTCTGGAGCGACACGGCTTTACAGTGCAGGTTCAGGAAGCAAGCTTCCCCATCGATTTTCTGCTGCTGATGGGCCAGAACTACATCAATAACGACACGCTGGGCCGCAACTGCCACAGATGGCGCATCAAAATGGAAGAAACGTTCAGCGAATTCGGTCTGGAAGCCGCTCTTATCGACGTGTACAGGGCATTGGCTAAACATCGTATCGGACGCCATGCTGTCATCTATGCGACTGCGCCTGAAACGCCGGAACACAGGGGGTAGCGGGATGGAACACCGGAACGATGCCGCAGTCATCAGCCTTGAGACATGCCCGGGCTGCGGAAAAAGCGCCTTCACACCGCTTTATACTATTCCCTGGGAGCGTCACGTTTCCGTTGTCTGCTGTGAAAATTGCGCTCTCGTTTTCCAGACAACCCCTCTGAGCACTGCAGAACTGGAAAAATATTACCGGACAAACAGCACGTTTCATCTTCATGGTCCGGGAACACGGCATGAAAGCCTGATCACAGCCCGACATGCCTTTCTGAAAGATGTTCTTACGCTGATACCGCAAACCACGTCCAAGCGTTCCGTCCTTGATGTAGGGTGCGGTTTCGGCGATTTTCTGGCTTCTTTTGATGAGCAGAACTGGAACCGAACGGGTATTGAACTGAATGCAGAACGCGCATCATTCGCACGGTCGGAGCTGAATCTGCATGTTTTTGAGCGCCCGCTGGAATCGCCAGACATTGCACCTGAGAGCATTAACCTGCTGTGTGCGTTCGGCGTCATTGAACATATGTATGATATCCGCACTGTGCTTTCTTCCATGCATAACTGCCTTGCTCCGGGCGGCCTCGGCATGCTCAGCGTAGCAGACCTTGCCAGCCCTGAACGCGGCATCAGTGACTATTTCTGCGTAGAACATATTCTGAACTTCTGCACAGAAACACTGGAGTCCGTTGTCCGCGCCGCAGGTTTTACCGTCATCAAAACAGGCCCGCTTACTCCGCCTGATTACAAAGATATCTGCTGTATTTTCCGCAAAGAAAACACAGAGTTCAACTGGTACGGGATGGAACCCGCGCCGGTTCTTGCACAGCAGTTGGTCCATGACGTACTCAGCTACATTCCCAAGCGGCAGCAATACATAGAAACTATCCGGCAGCGTCTGGACAGCGCCGGTATTTTTGCTGAGGATTTGAAGCTGGGCATCTACGGCGCCGGCGCACATACAAGGCAGCTTCTGGAAGGCGTTCCCGAGCTACAAAACACATCAGTTTTCTTCGACTCTGACCCTGCCAAAAGAGGTCGGAAATTTGAAAACGGCACAATCAATTCTCTTGATGATATTTCCACCATGCAGCTGGATGCGGTTCTGATTTCCAGCAAGGCGTTTGAAAATGAAATTCTGCAGATGCTTACACAAAGACTGCCGCAGGCAATCCGCATCATTCCTTTATACCGCGATTTCGGAGACGCATCATGAAGCGCGTCATGTTTGCAGGTGCCTACGGCATACAGAGTCAGGGAGATGATGCTCCGCTGCTGGTCATGGCGCGTATGCTGCGTGAAAGAACAGGCCCGATTGACGGTATCGTCGTTTCACGCCCTCCGGGAGGAGCGGAATACGGCGCATACGGCCTGCGCAGCTTGCCCAACTTTGAATATGCTTCAAAAGCGGACAGCATAGGCAAATGGTTTCGGGGCTTTAATCCGGATGATGATAAGGAGGACCTGATAACGCTGGAACAGGAACTTTCTTCCTGTGACCTGCTGGTGCTTGGTGCCGGTAATGCGCTGGTTGACCTGAGCATTGATATCCTGCGCGGACCTGTTCCCTATTTTATGGTTCTTACGCTTATGGCAAAGGCATCAGGCGTGCCGGTACTATGGTACGGACTTTCCGTAGGTCCGCTACAGACTCCGATGGGCCGGAAATATGCTCGCCTCTGTCTTGATATGGCGTCTGCCGTTACCGTGCGTGACATCCCCAGCACCAGAGTCGCCCGGAAAATCGGGTACACCGGTGTATGCGAAGTTCTGCCCGATCCTGTACTCGGCCTGCCTGCTCCGGCTTCGAAACCAGCATCACCCCGCGCATTGAAATGGTGGAGCAAAGCGCACGCACAAGGCAAAGGTGTCGCAGCGGTTTCAGTCCGTGGTCTTCCTGCAGGCTGTATGCCTCATGAAGACTGGGTACACAGCATGGCGGCTGTACTTGATACCCTACATGAAAAACACGGGCTTTGTCCGCTGTTCATCCCGCAGTGCACGTATTCTCACGGAGGCCCGCTGGAAGACGACCGTACTGTCGCCGACCAGATTGTGGCTGCCATGCGCCACGGCAGGCAGGCGGTTTCAGTTGCCGACCAGCTGGACGTGGAAGAAACCCTGTCTCTTTATGCCGGAGCGCAACTCGGCCTGTGCACCAGATTGCATGGTGTCGTGTTTGCATCAATGAACGGCGTCCCTGTGGTTGCATTCGGCTACAACCCTAAAGTTGCCGGTTTCATGGACTGGCTGGGACAAAAAAATAACGTTGTCCCGGTACATACTGCAGACACTGAGCTCTGGCTGCACTTGACGCAACAGGCGATCGCCAAAACAGAATCTGAACGGAAAAGCGTATTGGAACATATCGAACAAGGTCGTCAGCAGGTTGAGCGGTACGGAGATATCGCCTCTACGCTGCTCACCCCGTAACTGTGCCAATCACCGCAGGAGGTGTGCTGAATGAAGGTACTGCTTGTCTTTCCCGAAATGTCCATGAAGGCACCGGAGCAGCCACTCGGAATTCTATACCTTGCCGCCTGCCTGCGTGAATACGAACATGATGTAACCGTTGTAGACATGACGCCTCAGGATATCGACCTTCCAAAGCTTATTGACATGATCGCGGAAATCCAGCCAGAGGTGGTAGGTGTTTCCTGTATGATCACAACATCCCGAAGCGGCTGTGCCATTGCACACGCCGTGCGCGAACGCTTTCCGGAAATAACCACGATCGCGGGCGGCCCGAATGTCACAGCATGGCCAGAGCATTTTGTCACACTGGGCGGTTTTGATTATTCCTTCGTGGGTGAGGGAGAAATATATTTCACAGAATTCATAAACAGACTTGCAGCAAAAGATAAAGAAGCCCGGAACACGCCTGGTCTGGTGTACTTGCGCGACGGCAAAGTGATACACAACCCTCGGGCACCGCGTATTACGGATCTGGACGCCCTGCCCCTGCCGGCCCGTGACCTTGTGGACATGACGCTGTACCGCCATGATCCCCGATATTTCATAAGTCTGGGAATGATCGGGCAGAATTTTAATATTATCTTTGCCCGCGGCTGTCCGTTCCAGTGTAATTTCTGTGACCACAGTCTGTTCGGCTATAAAACCATCGAGCGGTCCATACCCAACATTCTTGATGAGGTTCAGGATGTCTGGGAGCGCTGGCGGGTTCCGAACATGGAAATTGACGACGACACGTTCACTTTGAAACTCGGGCGGGTAGAAGAATTTTGTCAGGGCCTGCGCGATCGCGGACTGGATCATATCAAGTGGTCGGCACGCTGCCGCGTAAGCGGTGTGACGCCGGAAATATTCCAGACAATGGCCAAGGCCGGCTGCGTTCATGTTTCATTCGGTGTTGAATCCATAGATGAACGGGTGCTGGCCCGCATACGTAAAAAAATTACCAGAGAGCAGGTGGACAACGCCACGAGATGGGCTAAGGAAGCAGGTATGCACGTGGTGGCAAACTTTATGATCGGCAATCTGGGTGACGACGAAGCAAGTGTCCTTAAATCGCTGGATTACTCGCTGCAAAACGACAATATCGACGTCCCGTCATTCACTGTTATCACCCCGCTCAAAAATACAGAAGTTTATGATGTGGCTGCAGCGAACAACTGGATTCGGAACACTGAATGGGACTACTACAACCAGAAGACCATTAACATGCGCAACGAAGCGCTGACCTATGACGATATTGAACGTCTTCGTCAGCATGTCCGGACAGCAGTGCATACAAAAATCCGCAGCACAATGAGCAAAATGGAAAGCAGATGGGAAGAAGCTGCTGCTGAGGCAGAAGCTCGTTCCGCCGCCCTGTAAAGGAGAATATATATGATTTCCCTCGAAGAGCTGACCCCGCAAACGGTAAAAAACATGCCTCAGAGCAAATTACCCGGACTTGCGGCTTCTATACGCAACTTCATTATCAACGCCACCGCAGCTACCGGCGGACATATCGGCGCCAATCTGGGGACAGTGGAGCTAACCATCGCGTTACACTACGTGTTCAGCTCTCCTGAAGATGCTTTTTTATGGGATACCGGGCATCAAGGGTACACCCACAAAATCATCACAGGGCGCGCCGCACAATTTCCCACACTGAATACTTACGGCGGGATGAACCGCTTTGTATCCTGCGATGAAAGCGAACATGATATCATGGAAGCTTCCCATGCCGGTACGTCTCTTTCCATGGGGCTCGGCATTGCTCTTGCGAAGCGCATCAAAGGACAACAGGGCTGGGCTGTGCCTGTTATCGGCGACGGTGCGCTGTGCGAAGGGCTTGCGTTTGAAGCACTCAACCACATTTCTGCAGAACCGGATGCAAAGGTAGCACTGGTACTAAACGATAACGGCTACGCCATCAGTCCGGGCTTCGGCGCGCTGCACAACTACCTGCAAAGCCGCCCCCTTGGCACAGGCACGCAGGAAACGCTTTTCACATCGCTGGGCTACGAAACAATCGGTCCGGTGGACGGGCACAACATTGACGCACTTATCGAAGCTTTCACACAGGTACGCGAGTCCGGCAACACAACGCTGGTACATGTAAAAACCTGCAAAGGGTACGGATACGCACCGGCCGACAATCATCCGGTGCGGATGCATTTTTCTTTTCCGTTCCAGCTGGAAACAGGCACATTGAAGGAGCCGCCTGCAACAGGCAGTTATCAGGATGTGGCCGCACAGGCTGTGGGCGAGATAATGGACAGGGACAACAACGTAGCTGTCATCACGCCTTCCACACTGTACGCAACAGGGCTTACCCCTGTTTTTGAACGGCACCCTGCCCGATGCTTTGATCCCGGCATGGAAGAACAACACGCCATGACCATGGCTGCGGGACTGGCAAAGGCAGGCGTCAAGCCTGTTGTTTTCTATCAGTCCACTTTTATGCAGCGGGCATTCGACCAGCTTTTCCATGATATCTGCTTTGCAGACCTGCCCATCATGATGCTGGCTGTACGTTCGGGATTTGCGGGGTATGATAATCCCACACATCACGGAATCTATGACCTGTCTTACCTGCAATGCCTGCCCAACCTGCGCATTCTGTACCCTAAAGACGGTTTTGAGTTGCGCGCCATGGTCTTGCAGCAAATGGAAAAACTGTGCGGGCCTGTTCTTATTCTCATGCCTTACGGCCCGCTGGATGAACTGGATGCGGCAGTGCTTGACGAGCCGGAAGACCAGTTGCTCAAGCCGCAGGTTGTTCTGCAAGGTAAAGACATTCTGCTGCTCACAGTAGGCAACAAGTTTGTCGAGGCGCAAAAAGCAGCAGCGCAACTCAAGGAAGCCGGAATCGACGCGGGACTTGTCAATATCCGGCAGGTGAAGCCTCTGGAAGAAGAAGCCCTTATTCCCCTGCTGTCTTCGTACGAACGAATCGTCACCATTGAAGAAGGCGTTCTTACCGGCGGGTTCGGAGCATCCGTTGCCGCCCTACTGCAGGACCGCAACATCAAGGCTGAACTGCTGCGCATCGGGCTGCCCTGCATTTTTGCAGAACCAGGCTCCAATCAGGAACTTTGCGAAAAGTATGACCTGAACAGTCAGGGAATCGTAAAGCGCATCAAGCAGAGGTGGTCATAACCATGGGCAGACTACCCGGAAAAACAGCAATCATCACAGGCTCATCACGAGGTATCGGCAAGGCTTTGGCCATTGCTTTCGCCCGGGAAGGAGCAACCTCTGTCGTTACATACCAGTCTGCCCGTGAGCAGGCGGAAAGTGTGGCCGCAGAAATCCGTGATGCAGGCGGAAGCTGCCTTGTAACGCACCTTGACGTGCGCAGCAGAGCGTCCGTTCGCGAATGCTTTGCAAAAGTGCATCAAGTGTTGGGCTCTATTGATATTCTGGTGAACAATGCAGGCATCAACCGGCGGGGCTGGTTTGAAGAAGCCACTGACGAGGACTGGGACCTTATCATGGAAACCAACCTGAAAGGCCCGTTCATCTGTTCTCAGGAAGTCTTTCCTTACATGAAGGCACAAAAAAGCGGCAGGATCATTAATATGTCCTCTGTCGCAGGACAGTACCATGGTCCCAAAACCGTACACTATGCGGTTTCAAAAGCCGGATTGAACAGCCTGACAAAAATAGTCGCCCGCTATGGAGCACCACATAATATTCTGGTGAATGCCGTAGCCCCCGGCCTTGTTCTGACAGACCAGACAGAAGACGAGTTCAACTCTCCTGCAGGCAAGGTTGTTATAGACATGACGCTGCTCAAGCGTCCCGGCACTATGGAAGACATCATCAGCGCGTGCCTTATGCTGGCGGAAGACGCCCAGCAATACATGACAGGGCAGGTTATCAGCGTCAGCGGAGGTGCGTACCTTGGCTAGTACCACACATGCTCCCAAAACCATTCTGCTGCTGGGCGCAAGTCAGGACCAGACCTTTGCCATCCGGACAGCAAGAGAAATCGGCCTGCGGACACTGGTAGTCGATTACGTACCCGACTCTGTAGGCTTTGCGCTGGCCGATGAATACGCTCTGGTCTCCACGCGTGATGTGGCTGCATTGAAAGAATTGTGCGACCAGTCCCGCGAGCGCGGGTATCCTGTATCCGGCGTACTGGTAATGGGCAGCGATATTCCCACAGTGGTGGCGGAGATTGCAGAATATCTGGGCACTCCCGCAATCAGTGTAGCCGGAGCCCGTCTTGCCAGTCATAAGTTGCTGATGAAGCAAAAATTTGCCGAACACGGCATCCCTATTCCGTGGTTCTCGGAAGTGCATGACGTTGATCACCTGCGCGAACTGGTTAAAAAGCATGGCCCGAAGCTGATTATAAAGCCTGTAGACCGGTCCGGCTCTCGGGGTGTTTTTCAGATTACGCCTGATTCCGACCTTGAAGCCTTGTTCACGGAAGCTCGTGAGCAGTCATTTTCCGGCGGCGTCATGCTGGAAGAGTTTCTGGAAGGAGAGCAGCTGAGCACAGAAAGCATCATGTGGCAGGGCAAAGCCTACACAGTGGGATATGCCGACCGCAACTATGAAATGATGGAACGCCTGAGTCCGCAGATTATTGAAAATGGCGGCACAGTTCCCAGCACCATCACTGCGGAAGAAAAAAATGCCGTTAACGACCTTGTGGAGCGCGCCGCGAGGGCATTGCAGATAGAAAACGGTGTTGCAAAAGGCGACATTGTGATGACCCCAGCAGGTCCGAAAATCATCGAAATGGCGGCACGGCTTTCAGGTGGTGACTTTTCAGAAAGCCTGATCCCCCTTGGCTGCGGGGTGAACATTGTGGCGGAAGCGCTTCGCATTGCCGTGGGGCTTGCGCCAGACCTTGATGCACTAAAGCCCAAATGGGAACGCTGGATTGCCAATCGTTACTTTTTCCCCGAAGCAGGCTTGCTTAAGGAAATCCACGGAGCAGATGCAGTATTGGAACAACCGTGGGTACACAAGCTTGATTTCTGGAAAAAAATCGGTACCACACTGCCCAAGATTTCATGCCATGCAGACAGGCTAGGAGTATTTATTGTTTCCGCTCCGGATAAAGAAACGCTGGAGCAGCGCATCCGGCACGTATATGAGACGATTGCCATCATAACGGAGTAGCTGAAGTCTGGCATACAACCTGCTTCTTCAGCAGAATGAAAAAACGGGGAGAAGCGGCACCATCAGCTTTCCTCTTCCGGTATAAATATAACCGGAAACAATTCCACGCAGGGAACCTTGTTCCGACAAGGAATCCAGCAAGCTTCAAACGCTGCCGGATCCTCAGACACTGGCCAGGCAATGCTCAGCGGGCCTAGCGTTCATAGCAACCCTTAACCACAACCGCAGGCTGATGGAGAAATACGTTTTCATGTTGAAACACCTTCTTGCAACAACGGACAACTGTCAGGACAGAGAGCTGCAGACTCCTGAGTGGCATGGGTCCAACGATTTTTACTCCCACGCAGCCATACTTAAAGAATACGCGGGGCTGCCTGCGGAAATGCCCATAAAAGCCGCCATCGAGCACTCACTGTTCTGCAGCGGTTTTGCATGGCAGGTAGACTATAACGCTCAGCTACCCTGCATGCTGACCATGGGGACATATCGTTTTGAAACACTACGCCGCCATACGGACAAGCTGCTTTTTTCGGTCGGTCCCATCGGTCAGTATGCCCCGCTCAGCGCCACGGAAGAAGATATTGCTGCGACCAGAGAAAAGCTGGGCAAGACGCTTCTGGTTATAACACCTAAATCCAGCCATCGTGTAGATATTGCCATGGATGTTGCGCACATCATGAGCAAGGTGGAGCCGGTAGCAGGTTATTTTGACTCCATCCTGTTCTGCATGGGCTGGAAGGATGTACTGCTGGGCAGAGCAGAACATTTTGCACCTTACGGTATTCCTGTAAGTGCGGGACACATGTATGACAGACCTTTTCTTTCCAACCTGCGGACAATATTTGCACTGTCAGACGCGTCCATGTCTTTTATGCGCGGCACCCATATCCCCTACAGTATTTTGTTCGATACTCCGCACTACATGCTTTACCACAAGTGGAAAACCATTGCCCCTGAAGAAATCCGCAAGGCAGACCTGCTACCGCCATCTGCCGCAGTCGATAAAATCACGCAGGAGCATACCGCCCTTTTCGGGCAGTTCAGCTTTGACATTACGCCCATACAGCGCAAATACTTAAAGCGAATTGCCGGAGTGGGAGAACAACGCAGCCCTGAAGAGGTAAAAAACATTCTGCTGCTTATTGAAGAGGCTTACAGCATCTGGCAGCAGACAGAAGGAATCTCCGGCCGCAACATCGGCCTGTACATGCTTGAACAGTATGTCGCACAGGGCAAAAGCGAACTGGCTACTCTGCTGATGGATACACTTAAAGCGTCTGACTGGGACACACCCGCTGTAGTCCATAAACTGGGGCAGACCGCCGTTCAGCTGGAAGACTCGTTACTGGCAGCGCAGGCAGCCAGACGTTTGATGGAACTGGACCCGTCATTGCGTCCGCAGGCAATGGCCCTTTTGCAAAATGCAGCTTCCTGAAAGAACATCTGCTTGTAACAACGTGTAGCCCAAAACATTCACACCATCTGCCATCATCATGAAAGTATACGCATTCTTCCACCTGAACATCATGTTCTCATCAATTCCCGAGGCCGCGCGGCCGGAAGTGATTGAACGTTGCTACACGCCATTACTGGATATGGTGGAAGAAGCGCATTTTCCCATAGGCATTGAGGCCACTGGCTACACGCTGGAAACCATACACCGTCTGGCACCGCATTGGATAAAACGTCTTTCTGCCCTGATTCACACCGGTGCCTGCGAATTTATCGGATCCGGCTATGCACAGATCATCGGCCCCCTTACGCCTGCCAACGTTAATGCCAGAAACTTTGCGCTGGGTAACGATGTATACCGCAGGCTTCTGGGCATTCAACCCGAAACCGCGCTGGTAAACGAACAGGCATACTCCGCCGGACTTGTTCCGTTGTATCTGGACGCAGGGTATTCCACCATTATCATGGAGTGGGAAAACGCCGCACAGGCGCATCCAGAATGGCCGCTGCAAACCAAGGGAACCCCGCAGAGAGCATCGGGCACAGATGGCCGGAGCATAAATATCATCTGGAACCACTCGCTTCCGTTCCAACAGTTTCAAAGAGTTGTCCATGACGAGGTCAGCCTGAGCAGCTATCTTGAATACCTGCATACTGCCAGCTCCTCGGTAAGCGCGCTCTGCGTCTACGGAAACGATGCCGAAATTTTCGACTTCCGTCCCGGGCGTTTTCATTCAGAGCCTTCCATAAGCGCAAGAAGCGAATGGCAGACTATCCGTACTGTTTTTGATGCCATACGCACTTTGCCAGAAGTGGAGACGGTTTTGCCGTCTGAGGCTCTTTCCGAGTTACCTGGCAGCCCGCAGCCCCTTTGTCTGGAAAGTGCAGCCCAACCTGTGCCGGTAAAAAAACAGGCCAAGTACAATCTTGTACGCTGGGGCGTTACCGGCAGGGACGATCTTGGGGCGAATACGTTATGCAGGCGGCTTGCCGATCATTTTGCACAGTCCGGCGTGCCGGATGAAGACTGGCAGGAACTGGTATTCCTGTACTCAAGCGACTTCAGAACTCATATCGTGCATGATCGGTGGCAGGAATTTCGCTCACGCCTAATCGCCTTATATACCAAGCACCTTTCACTGCCAGAAGCGTCCGGCATGGCAGCCTCGTGCACAAACGAACAATTGCGGGTTCCGGCAGAAGAAAAGCTTATTCTGCTGGAAACGGATCATGTGCGCATACTGCTCAACCGCAACAGAGGGCTTGCCATAGACAGACTTTCATTCTGCAAAAACGGCTCCTTTGCACCTCCGCTGCTCGGCACACTGCCACACGGTTACTTTCATGACATCTCACTGGGGGCAGACTTTTACTCCGGCCACATGACATTTGAACAGCCGGGACACCCGAAGATTACCGACCTTGTTCCCGTCAACCCCGTAGTTACAGAAACTGAAAACGAAATAGTCATCACCTGCACTGTGGGATGCAACCCTGTGCTGCTGCAAAAAAGCATCAGCATCAGCAAGGCAGAGGCATGTGTTACGTTACAGTACCAGTTTTACGCACCCGTTCCGGCAGGAAGTCTCAGGCTTGGCTACATCACACTTATTCCGTCCAGCTACCGTGCTGAAAGTTTGCAGTACACTACCCACAACGGAGGAAGAGAACCGGAGACTTTTACGCTGAACGAACCGGTAACGCACGGCAAAGCGATATCGTTTCTGGTATCCAGCAGCCATGCCTGCGGCATGACGGAAGGGACAGCCGCACTTGGAGATGCCACCCGTGGGGTACGCCTCGCCCTGACGGATGCGTCGGCTGCGGTGATGTGCCTTGTCACCCACCAGAAGGCTACACCCGGCAACTTTACCCGCCTAAAATTTTCCATGCAGGAAATGGATGACACATCCGTTATCGGCAACGAAGCCGATAAAATCCTTGCCGCACCGGCTTTCGGCATTTCTATACGCCCGCTGTAGCACCTTGGAGTGCAGTGTTCGGGGCAGGTTTCTGCTTTGCATTACGCACCCCCTTTACCCGCAACTCGGGGTAAACGTTATGGAACATTTTGTGCATCCTTTTTTATTGTTCTTTTTTCATACCAAGCGACCAGATAAATCATCTGCCGGAAACAGATAAAAACAGACGTCCGGCACGGGGCTGACAGCCATACGCCGTCATGCTCCGCCGCTACGTAGCAATCTGCCGGAATAAAAAAACGGCACTTGTTTACCGTTTCAGGCAAAAAATATCAGGAGATAACAGTGGGTAATCTGGGATTAGTTATTCAGTGGGGAAGCGACGGCTGGCAAGGCGGGCCTAACTATCTGAAAAATCTGTCACTGGCTATCGCCTCCGTTCCGGAAGAGCTGCGCCCCGGCCTGATATTTTTTGTTACCCCCGATCAGGTGGACCATCTGTCACAATACCAGAATATTCTGCCGCTTGCCAAAGACATACGGGTATTCGACCCTGCTGCCAGAATGGACGATATAGATGTTCTGTATCCTTTTCCGGCAAAAGGACAGGTCCCCGCAGGCATAGCCAGGGTGCACTGGATACCGGACTTTCAGCATTGCCACCTGCCGCACATGTTTTCAAAGGCAGACGCGGACTGGCGTAACATGCTGTTTGCAAAACTTGCACGGGGCACCGAAATGGTAGTGCTCAGCAGTCAGACAGCCTTAGACGATTTCCGCCATTTTTTTGATGTCAAATGTCCGACACATGTAATGCGCTTTGCCACGTCACCAGAGCCGGACTGGCTGCGGGGCGATGCTGATGCCGTGAAGACAAAATACGGCATCACCGGCAACTATCTGATGTGCTGCAACCAGTTCTGGCTGCACAAGGACCATATGACGTTGTTCAAAGCCCTTGCTCAGCTGCGCAGCCAAGGGGTAACGCCGCAACTGGTATGCACAGGCGCCACGGAAGACAGCAGGCATCCCGACTACTACCCCTCATTAACACGCTTTCTGGCAGAACAAGGTCTGGCGGAACAGGTAACCATACTCGGCCTGATCCCGCGTTCTGATCAGATTCAACTGCTTCGCAATGCTTCCGGCGTTATCCAGCCGTCATTATTTGAAGGATGGAGCACTGTAATTGAAGATTGCCGCCTGCTCGGCAAAAGCGTTGTGTACTCTGACATTGCTGTCCATCTGGAACAGAACATTGCCGGAGGCGCCGCTTTTACTGCGGGCAATGCAGACTCTCTGGCGCAGGTTCTGGCAGGCAGGCTGCCCGCGATGGCACCGACGGCTAATACTCCGGCGGAAGATCAGGCCCTGCAAGCTGCCTATCAGACCAGACGGCTTTTCGGTCTGGAAGTTTCCAATATGGTCAAATACGCAATGGACATGAACCACAGCAACACTCACGCCGCAACGCTCCCCCCTGCTAGCAAAGCCTCTTTTACCAACCGAGAGCGAGCAGATACCAGCGCGGCTACAACAGACCTGACAGGCAGGAACAGTTACAAAGTCAAAGGCGTCCAGTGGTATGCTCCGCCGCTTGCCGGTACTGCCACCTTGTCCGCGCCGCTCTTTGCCACGGAAACGTATCAGGAAACGTTAGGCATTCTTAAAAAGCTTAAAGATGATGATTACCTGCGCTACCTTCGCGGTTTCATGTCCAGCGGTATACGGCGATACGGCCCGCACTGGCGCTATGCTGATATCTGCACGGTTCTCTATACGTTGTCCGGCATGCTGGGCGTCAGCCGGTACCTTGAAATAGGTGTCCGCCAAGGGCGCAGCATGGCAATGGTCGTTTCGCAGCAGCCGCAGGTACAGATAACCGCCTTTGATATGTGGCTTACCGATTATGCCGGAATGGAAAACCCCGGGCCGGAATTTGTACGTGAGCAGATGCAGATACTGGGCCACAGGGGTACACTTGATTTTATAAATGGCAACTCGCATGAAACACTGCCCGCATACTTTGCGCAAAATCCTGCAGCCAGCTTTGATCTTATTACTGTAGACGGCGACCATACGCCTGAAGGAGCTGTGCAGGATCTGGAAGACGTTCTCCCGCATTTGCGGATCGGCGGCGCAGTTGTTTTTGATGACATAGCCCATCCGGCTCATCCGGAGCTGGCACAGGTATGGCGCGATGTGGTTCTGGCCCGGCCGGAAATGAGCGGCTTTGAATTTACCGAGCTGGGGTACGGCGTAGCCTTTGCGATACGTATGCGATAATGCCTGTCACAGGATCGCAGCAGATAACGGAGAGTTGTACATGGTTAATACAAAACAAATCGAAGCCGCACGGATCATCAGCGGGGAGCGCCGCTCGCCTGAAGCGTTGTCATGGGCAACACAGGTACATGCGTTAAAGCCCGTACAAAACATGCTGCTGCAAGGTAACCTTGCTGGTGCGCTGGAAGCTCTGGCAGGGCTTGGCAGCAACTATCCGAACTCCAGTGTCTTTGCCTGCGAACTGGCAGCCCTCATGTACACGGCGGGTCAAACAGCCGCTGCCGAAAACCTGCTGGAAAAATTCGCAGCCGGTCATCCCGCAGACCACCGCTCCAGAAATTATCTGGGAACAATCCATGCCATGCAGGGAAACCTGCGGGAAGCACTTCCACTTCTGTCATCTGCCATCAAGCTGAATTCTCATGATTTTTCTACACAGACAAACTACAAGTTTGCCTTAAGGCACTTAAGCGGCGAAAAGAAATTGGCCAATCCCACCGTACCATTTGTCATTGCCACAAGCATCCCACCGCGCAATCTGGAAGAAAGCCAGCAGGCGCTTGCCTCGTGGCAAAAACTCGGGGCAGAAGTCCATTCACTCAATACCGCAGAAGAAATAGCCCTGCTCAAGCCCCATTTTAATTTTGTTCACTTTGTTGAGTGCAGGCAGACAGCAAAAGCTACCTTTGGCAAAGACTACCAATACCTTTCCAGCATTCTGCGGCATTTATCCGGCGTACAGCATGAAGTATGCGCAATTTTCAACTCTGACATCATTCTTGATTGCGACCGGAATGATATGAACCAGCTGGTCAATGCCGCCCGTGATTCATTTGTCTTTGCCTCGCGCCTGAATGTAGACACAGCAGACGCCGCCTGCGGCAGAGTGTACGAACGGGGTTTTGACTTTTTCATTTTTCCGAAGGCACTCGCGTCGCGCATCCCGCAGGTTGAATATTGTCTCGGGCAGCACTGGTGGGATTATGCATTTCCGTGGCTTGCCCGCAATGCCGGAATGCCCCTCACCTTCTGCTATTCGCCGGTGGCACGGCACATCAACCATGCAGCGCGCTGGAACGAACAGTTCTTTTATGATTACGGATGGTACACAGCCAGAATCGTATCCCCCGAACTGGCTGCACTGATAACAGAAAGCGCTTCGGGACACATATTCGGTGATGAATACCTCACCAGCCTGGCCCTTTCCATGTATTCATCGCTTGTAGGCGCAAGTCGGCCCCTTCATTGCGGCTCTGAAAAAATGCGTAACGTATTTGCTCCCATAGACGGAGCACGCATTGCTGTTGATCTGCTTTCTACAAATTTATGTGTGATAGGCAACTAAGGGAAGCACTGCCATGAATCAATACAACTCTTGCACTGACAACCACTGCAGCAGCGGCGACATTCTTGCTGAAATACATCGCCTCGGCCTGCACACGGCGGGACAACCTCTCCGGCTGCACCTCGGCTGCGGAGAGAATCATCTGGAAGGGTATGTCAATATTGACTACCCGCCCGCTCATCATGCGGTAATGCGTCCCAAGGCAGACATTTTTGCAGACATCAAAGCTCTGCATTTTCCGGATAACAGTCTGGATGAAATCCGCCTCCATCACGTGTTTGAGCATTTCAACCGCGTTGAAGCGCTGGGGCTTCTTATCCGTTGGCACCGCTGGCTTAAAGTCGGCGGCAGACTGCATATTGAAACGCCCGATCTTGCAGGAAGCGCCAAGACAATACTCTCAAACGTACCGCTGAAAGAAAAAACCGCAGCTGTGCGACACCTTGCCGGTGACCAGACAGAGACATGGGCCTACCACATCGACCACTGGTTCCCCGAAAGGTTCCACGTAACCTTTACGCATATGGGCTTCGGTACGCCGGAGATTATCATCGAAAAATGGCAGAAGCCTCCGCACCTTGCCAACGTGACGGCGATCGGCACAAAAACTGCTGATATTCCCACAGAAAAACTTGTGCAGGCGGCAGACGAACTTTTATGGCTGAGTACTGTGGCTGCCACTGAAATCCCCACATATGAAGTATGGAAGAAGCAGCTGCGTTCGTTCCTGACGTACCAGCCGGTGCACCCTGAACAAAAGGCATCGCAGCAAACAAAGCCTGTTGATTTTCCTTTGCAGTCTGATCTGCCGCTGGATGCCATTCATGACTTTAACCAGCGTGAAAGAGACCGCTGGATGGCAGCCAAAGCCGCAGGCATTCCTGCCGGAAGCAAGGTGCTGGATGTAGGTGCCGGAACCTGCCCGTACCGGCAGTTTTTTGCACATTGCGACTACGTAGCCCATGACTTCAAAGGCTACCACGGCGAAAAGCTGGGAGGCGGAACAGAATACGGAAACATAGATCTGGTAGGCGACATTACGCAGATTCCCGCACCGGATGCGTCTTTTGATGTCATCATGTGCACGGAGGTGCTGGAGCATGTTCCCGACCCTGTAGCTGCACTGAAAAAAATGACGCGCCTGCTGAAATCCGGCGGAAAACTGCTGCTCACCGCGCCGTTAGGTTCAGGGCTGCATCAGGAGCCTTACCACTACTACGGTGGCTTCACCCGACATTTTTATGAAAAGTTTCTGCCCGAACTTGGCCTGCAAGTTACAGAAATCAGCCCGAACGGCGGTTTCTTCCGCCATCTTGCTCAGGAATGCGCGCGGGTGTCATGGCTTTTTAACAGCAAGCCGGAACTCCTGCACGCTGCAGACGAAGAGCTGCGTACCCTGTTCCGCGAAAAGCTGCCGCGTTACCTGTACGCCATGGATGACAAGTACATGCTGGAAGACTTCACCGTGGGCTACTTTGTTGAAGGGGTTAAACAGTGAAGACACAGGCTGTAATCTTCAGCAAAGACAGAGCACTGCAACTGCGTGCCACGATTGAGTCGCTGCTGCTGCGGTGCAGCGATGCTGAATCGTTGGTCATACGGGTGCTCTACAAAGCCTCTGATGCCCGACATGAACAACAATACGCCACACTGCGCGCAACGTTCCCGCATGTGGATTTTGTGGCGGAAACCGACTTCCGGTTGCAGGTACTGCGGCTTGTGGCGGATGCCCCGTATGTGTTGTTCATGGTGGACGACAACATTTTTTATCAGGACTTTTCGCTTCACGACGTGCTGGAATCACTGGAAGCAACACCCGATGCCATAGGCTTTTCGTTACGGCTGGGAAAAAATACAACGTACTGCCACACGCAGGATGCACCGCAACAGGTGCCTTTGTGTGAACAGCTGAATGAACGTGTGCTGCAATGCTGGTGGAAAGACGCAGACCACGATTTCGGCTACCCTCTGGAAGTTTCCAGTTCGGTATACAGGTCGGAGCTTATGCTTGCGTTGCTGCATGACTTGCCGTTCTCCAACCCCAATCTGCTGGAAGCCGGACTTTCTAAGCGGACAAATCTGGTTGAGCACTTTCCGAGACTGCTGTTCTTTGAACAGTCGGTCACCTTCTGCAATCCGCTGAACAGAGTACAAAGCATTTTTGAAAACCGTGTTTCGGCAGACTCCGTTGATGCAGACGCATTGGCAGACATGTTTGCGCAAGGCCGGTACATGGACGTAAAAAGCTATAAAGGCGCCCGACCAGATGCCGCCCATTTCGAAATGCCGCTGCACCTGCATGAACAACAGTCGCAGACCGTACCCGACGACCTAAGCGCACCGTTCATTTCCGTCATTATTCCCGTCTACAACGGTGCCGCGTTTCTTCCCGATGCGGTAGCAAGCGTCGCCGCACAGCAATATGAAAACCTTGAAGTCATCATTGTGAATGACGGCAGTCAGGATGACTCCTCCACTGTAGCCCGCAATCTTGCGGCACAGTATCCGGCCCTGCATATACAGGTGCTGGATAAAGAAAACGGCGGGCTTGCTTCCGCCAGAAATGCCGGTATACGGCAAGCCAAGGGCCAGTGGATTCTACCGCTGGACTGTGACGACTGCTTTGCCGCTGATTTTCTGAACACTGCTGTACAGGCTATCAAGACACGGCCCGAGGTGAATCTGGTTTTCACCAACATGCAGGAATTCGGCGCTAAAAACGGTCAGTGGATTCCCCGCGAATACTCTCTGGCCGAACTTATGCAGCGCAACACTTTTCCTTATGCATCACTCTATCGCCGCGAGTTATGGCAACAATCCGGCGGCTACGTTTCCAGTATGCCATGGGGCGCGGAAGACTGGTTATTCTGGCTTTCCTGCGCGCCGTTCGGGCTTAAGCCCCACAGAATCGACACCCCAATGTTTCTGTACCGGACCCATGCGGAAGGCTCCATGTATACCCGCATGATGGAACGCTGGGATGTGGTGAAAGCGTGTCTCAAAACCCTGTTGCCGGCCCTCTATCCGGTACCTGCCCTTATGCAATCACACGCAGCGGCAGCAACTATGGATGAAGAAACCAAGGCTCTGATTGCCGCCATCAGCACAAAACATGGCGATGCGCCCATGCCGCATTTCTGGCAGGGACTGGTGCATGAAGCCGCCGGAAGGCTGGCAGAAGCTGTGGCGGAATACACGAAAGCTGTCGCTCTTTCGCCCTATCCGCAATGGCAGCCGCAGTTTCGGCTATGCCTTATTAATCTGCGGCTGGGCAGAAAAAAAGCTGCACTGAAAAACGCAGAAGAAACATTGCGCCGCAGACCGGAGCTGGCACAACTGCTGAACCAGAGCCCCGACATTGACCTGCGGCACATGGTGCCGCTGAACGTATTGTAACCACAAGTTACGGACTAGAAGCGCACAGCCGGAAGCAAGGCAGCATAGCCAACATCTTCTGGCAACAAAGTACAGACTGCCGACACAACGCAAAAAGTCCGGCCATCATGTGCAGGGAAGCCATAACACGCAGGTACAAGCTGCGCGCATTGCCAGATAGCACATGAAGGCGTACGAAACTTATTCTGTAGCAACAGGTAGTTTCGTCACTGCAACAAGACAGCCGGAAAATAAGCACGGTGAGTAGAATGAGCGACATGAATACGATAAAAGCAGATGCCTTTGCACGGGAGGCTGCTCAGCTGCTGGCTGAAAACGAACTGACAACAGCGGCCAATCTGGCCTCGCGCGCTCTTTCGCTTGTCCCGCACCATCCGCAGGCCAAAGACATACAAAATGCCGTCAACTCGTTACGTGCGCCGTGGTATTCCGTCATCATTCCCACATGCAACAGACTTGATATTCTTAAAGAGTGCCTTCGCCGCATTGAAGAGCAAACCATATCGCCAGACGAATTTGAAGTCATCGTGGTTGACGATGCATCCGCCGATGATACTGCCGCGTTTTTACATGAGTACACCCCGCCTTTTGCATTCCGGCCCATCATCCAGCCGGAACGTGGCGGCCCCGCGCGGGCCCGTAACGCGGGCATACGCGCAGCCAGAGGGCACATTGTCCATTTTCTGAATGATGATGCTCTGATAGAACGTGATGTACTGCAAATACACAGCACATTGCATAAAGCACTGGCCGACAGCCCTGTTTCTGTGCTGGGCGGATTCAGCTTCGGCGCAACGTTCACAGAAACGCTGTGGGGCTATGCGCTGGAACACGGAGACCTGCTCTTCCGCTATCCCACTTTTACAAACAACGGGTTACACAGCCACCGGGCATATTATTCATGCAACATCAGTACGCCACGCCGCTCGCTGATTCAGGCCGGTCTTTTTGATGAAGATATCGCGGGCAATCTGTGGGGAGCAGAAGACATGGAGCTTGGCAGACGTCTGGAAGCGCTGCCCGTTCCTGTGCTCTACCGCGAAGACAGCCGCTCGACCCATGTGCATGATGTAGGTGTGGAGGGGCTGGCACGCACGGCCTATGTCCGCGGCGGAGGAGCCGTATGGATGTTTGCCAAACATGGCGAGCGTCCCCACTACGCGCCGATTCAGCCTCACGACATCGCCTACTGGCGCAATCTGCCTCCCCGGTTGATGCGCCGCATCGACCAGTTGCATACCGTGCTGGCAGAAGCGGAAAAAATCAGCCCCATAGCCGACGATAGCCCTGCTCCGTATCTGCGCCGTGAAAATTATGCTTCCATGAGTGACCTGTGCCACTCGTTATGGCGCATGCGTACCCGCGAACTGCTGGAACTGACTGAACAAGTA
Organism: Oleidesulfovibrio sp.; assembly: GCF_047973035.1. Lineage (NCBI taxonomy): Bacteria > Pseudomonadati > Thermodesulfobacteriota > Desulfovibrionia > Desulfovibrionales > Desulfovibrionaceae > Oleidesulfovibrio > Oleidesulfovibrio sp. The sequence goes on along the minus strand of NZ_JBKEBF010000006.1, from coordinate 49,509 downwards.
GAACAGCTTGCGTTACACGTTCTGCATGACGCAAAGCAGGGCAAAAGCATGCAGCATTGCGCGGCGCAACTGTATCCTGCCATGCTGTTTATCCGCTTTTTCCACGACACTATCGGAGTATGCGCATCTGACGCCATCCGGCACTACTGCCCCGAAGCGCCCCCCCTTGAAGCGACATCCGCCGGTAAAAAAGCCGCGACTTCGTCGGACCGGAGTCTGCAACAGGTTCCGGCGCCCAACGGCAAGCGTATTTTACTGGCTTGTAATTTTTTCTGGCCCTCAGTGGGCGGTACAGAGCTGTTGATCGAAGAGCTGGGCGTTCATCTGCAAAAGCTTGGCTACCACGTAGAGGTCGCCTGCCGCTGGTTACCCAACCGCAGTGCGTCAATACGGCATGGCATGCCGATTCACTCGTTCCGCTGCCATGGCAAATTTACGGACCAGCACATGGGGCCGGACACGGACAAATACCGCTCACTCGTAAGCAATGGCGGGTACGATGCGGTTATCGTGCTGGCACACCCCGACAACTGGACGTGTCACCTGCTGCGCAACCTTCCGGCTCCCGCACCACGCATAATCATGATGCCCAGCATTAATGCTGAAAACATTGAGCATTGGCAAAGTATGGGCGTCATGGAAACCGTGTCGGAAACCCTGCGTTCTGCAAATACCTGCATTGCAGTGTCTGAAAACGGCAAGGACAGACAGCTTTTTTCAGACTTGGGTGTCCCCTTTGTATTTATCCCTCATGCAGTGGAGCCGGAACCTGTCGAATGGAACATGCGCAACCGGCTGGCAATACCGCCGCAGTCTCCCATGCTGGTGTGTGCAGGCAACTTCTGGCCTGTAAAGAACCAGCTGGAACTGCTTAAACTATTTGCGGCGGAACCGCTTGCCACCACACATAACTGGCAGCTGATTCTGGCAGGCGGCGCGCTGCCGTGGGAAAAAGAATCCAGATATTTTGAAGAATGCTGGTCAATTGCAGAAAATGACCCGCGTATACGCATCCTCGGACCGCTGCCGCCGACTCAGGCGACAGCGCTTATCAGAGATGCCGATGTCCTTCTGGTTCCCTCAAAAGGAGAAAGCGCAGGCCCGCTGGTAGTGCTGGAAGCCATGGCTCAGTCCGTTCCCTGGATAGCAACGCCGCAATGCAATGCAGTTCATGATGAAGCAGGCGGAATCATCACTGAGCTGGAAAATTTTCCCCGTGCTGTACGCAATCTGCTGGACCGACCGCATCTGGCAGCAGAACTCGGGCAAAACGGCAAAGCACACTGGGAATGTTGCTTCCGCCGTGATGCCATGATTTCGCTTTTTGACGCAGTGCTGAAGGAAGTGCCTGCTAAGGCAAGCACCATGCCCCCTGTCTTGCGCAAACAACGTGACGCGCTGATGCAGCAGATAATGCAATAAACAGGCAGGAAGTCCTTTGGCATATAAGGATAAGCTGACGAGTATATAGCCAAGATGGCAGACAGCACGATGCGGGCACACCATTACATATGCGCGGATTCCCCCCTTCTCCTGTACGCCTGCAGCGGCAACTGTCCGGCTGGCAGGCTTGTTGCAGTTCGTAAAGGACTGGGCAAGTTCCGCCATGTTATGCCCTGAAAGATGTTGCCGGGTGAAAGCAGAAGTGACAGGAAAAGCGCAACAAACCGGTAGGAACCATGTGGTTGCCTTGATACTCTTGTCGGACCTTCATCCCTGCAAAAAGCTCAATATGTCAGCTATAAACATGAAGCCGGAAATCTGGGCTACATACAGAATCTGCCGCTGATGCCGAAAAGGCAGACGGTTACGTAATCAGGAGACACGCTATGGATTTTGTCCAACTCGCCAAGCTGGCACAGCGGATGCCACGCAAAAAGAATCTGGTCATATTTGTGGGCAGATCCGGCGGACACTTTATTGACAATGCCAAGTATGCCTTTCTGCATTGCGTCAACAATATGCCGGAACTGAGCTGCTACTTTTTTACCATGAACCCGAAGCTGGCGCTCGATCTGCGCCGCAACGGGCTTCCTGCCATCGGTTACGGCGATGAAGGTGCCATAGAGTTGCTGTTGCGTGCAGGCATAGTGGTGGCGGACGACTTTGAATGGCGTGTGACACCGGAGCTTTACAGCGTATTGCATCCGGCAGTATCCATTCAGCTATGGCATGGTATCCCACTGAAAGCTATCGGCTTTCCTGAAATCGAGTCATCCATCAACATGACGCCGGAAAAAGCAGAACGCCTCCAGCGGGGCTATTCCGACTATGATGCGCTGCTTTCAACTTCGCCCTACTACACCGAACATGCCTTCAGCAAAGCATTCAAGGCGGAGGACTTCCCCGAACTCGGATACCCCCGCAACGATGTGATGCTCCGCCGCCCCACAAAGCAGGACATGATCAACGCCGACCTTGAGTTGTATGCCGAAATAATGAAGCGTCGCAAACAGGGCTGGAAAACAGTGTTCTACATGCCCACATTCCGCGATCTGGGTGGCGACCCGTTTACAGATCAGGCAATCTCGCTGCCGCGATTGAACGAATTCGGCAACAAGCACAAAGTGCTTTTTGTGCTGAAACTGCACCCTTATGTGCATATTAAAATCGGCGGAAGCTTTGACAACATAAAGCAGGCTGAAGCACGAAGCGACATTTATCCCCTGCTGGGTGCCTGCGACATTCTGCTGACAGACTACTCTTCAATTTACTTCGACTTTCTACTGGCAGACAAACCTATCGTTTTTTATCCGTACGATTATACACACTATGTCACAGCCAACCGCGCCTTACTTTTCGACTATGATGCAACCACACCGGGGCCGCGTGCAAATACTCAGAACGAACTGTATGATGTATTGCAGGCAACCCTGGAAGGGCAGGATACAGGAAAAGAACAGCGTGCAGCCCTGAGAGTGCAGGCGTTCACCCATGCAGACGGCAACGCCGCACAGCGTCTGGGGCAGTATATTACTGAAAGGTTTGTAACCAGAGGAGACTAGTATGAAAGCAGTCATTCTTGCCGCCGGAGTAGGCAGCCGCCTTGGAAGACCTTTTCCCAAAAGCCTTTCCGTACTTCCCGACGGAGAACGCATTCTCGGGCGCCAGATACGTATTTTGCAGGAAGCTCGCATCAAGGAAATCTACATAGTGGTAGGCTTTAAAAAAACATTGCTGATGGAAGAGTATCCGCAAGCGTTCTTTTGTTACAACCCCGTCTACTACATAACCAATACATCAAAAAGCCTGCTGGCAGCCATTGAACGCTTCGATGATGATGTGCTCTGGGTGAACGGAGACGTTGTCTTTGACCCAGAAGTCATCAGCGAAATGCTAAAGGCCGACGGCAACATCATAGCAGTGGACAAAAAGCGCTGTGCCGAAGAAGAAGTTAAATACAGCCTGCGGGAAGACGGGACTATCCGAGAAATTTCCAAGATTGTAGCCCATCCACAAGGCGAAGCCGTTGGCGTAAACCTTGTACGCAAAGAAAGCCTGCAACACTTTGTGGAGGCTCTGCGTCGTTGTGATGATCAGGACTACTTTGAAAAAGGCATCGAAATTATGATTCAGGAAGATGCCCAGTTCCGTCCGGTTGATATTTCCAGATACCGCTGCATCGAAGTGGACTTTGCGGAAGACTGGCAGGAAGCAGTTCGCCTGTTTTCCAAATAACACGCAAAAACAATGAACGGGCGGCCGCTTAATGCTGCGGCTGCCCGATTACTTTATAAGCAGTGTAAAAAATAACGGCACACCTGCTGACCTCCCCCTCACCTATTGCTTTCCGGCCTCCTGTATCGTTGGGCGAAAAAAACGCACTCATCGTGTTCAGTTTCTTAAAAATTAGCAGAAACGTTTGTGCATCAGCCGCAGCACGCCCACCCCTTCGCCTCTTCTGTCGTGTGATAGTTCCGTAAAATTCTCCAGCAGCGTTCTGATAATGCTCAGGTCGGCATCACTGTGATATTCCACAAACATGTGCTTCACAGCTTCCAGCCTGTGCCCCATACTTTGCAAAATTTCAATTTCAGAACCTTCCGTATCCAGTTTCAGAATATCCACAGAATCAATGCCAAGTTCATCGAACATCGTTCCCGCATCGCGTACGCAGACTTCTTCATCAACCCATCCGGCAGCCTGTTCTGCGCTGACATCTTTAAGCGAACTTTGCCCCGCCTTACTGGTGTTCAGATGCAGGCACGCCTGACCATCGTGATCAGCCAGGGCCACGGAATGGACATGCACGTTAGCGCAACCTGCAAGGTTTGCCCGCATTGCCCCGCACAGGCTTGCTGACGGTTCAAAGCTATGAATAATGGCTGCGGGAATATTCAGGTGAATATACAAAGAAAAAAGGCCCACATTAGCGCCGATGTCCACAACGACAGGATTACGGAACACACCTTTCAATCTGGTAAGAGGATACTCGTTGCGCACAAACACATCGCCTATCAGAAAGGCTTCCCCCGTAGGAACTGTAAGACGCAGCACATGCTCTTTGTATCGATGGGTCAGCAGAATAAAATCCGGTGCAGCCCGGGTCATGACATGCTCCTGTAATACATACAAATGACAAAGGGTAAAGGTACATCGTGTTTCGGCTCATCTTACTATGAAGCTGGAGCAGCATAGCCTGTAACATCAAAACAATCCTCAGATATGGCCGACAACACATAGCCACCATACCAAGCAGCTTCAAAAACTGGAGGGGTCCTGAAAGTAACCACTCTCCATGCACACCGGTCTTCCTGTCCCTCTGCTAAAAACATCATTATCAGGCAGTCACAATCTCAACCATGCGAAATACAGCTTCACCGTCAGTAGCCTGTACCGCCATCCAGTTGGCTCCCTCGCCGTGGTTTGTAGCTTAGTCTCCGCACCTGCACCGGCTATTCTCCTGTGGCGTTAAAAAGGCATCTCCACCCGACCTGATGCAGGATGCCAATTACGGCAGTACGACAAAAACTGCTCCATACTGGGGGAGTGGTATTTTTTTGAGTGATAGCAAATTGAAAATGTTCTGGAAAATTTCTGCGTCAAATGGATGATGGAAAAGCGCCTGTTAAACCCTGTCATCTCTGCAATCATCCGTGACGTAAACGTAATCCCGATACCTTGTTCCACTGTCCGCAGGATTGCTTCCGGCAGGCTAAGGCTTTGCGCAACTTCATATGATGAAAGCAGCATGCCCAGAGAGTGCTCAAAGAACTCTCTCGTACCGGAATCAGGCTCGCGCAATATCCATTGCTGCCCCTCCAGCGCTTGTGGCGGGTGCTGATTACCGTCTGCCAGAAGATGCCCTTTGTGTGCTATCACAACCATCTCATCTTCCAGCCACTTTTCAGTCACCATGTCAGGATGATGCTTTTCCCCCTCCAATAAAACCGCATCCAATACAAATGAAGACGTCAGTTCAAGCAGTCTGTTGGTATTGGCAATATGCCCCTTGGGCAACCACTGATGAGATTGCTCAAAATCATTCAGTAGTTCGGGCAGAATATATGTTCCGATGGTTTTACTGGCTCCGATATGTACAAACCGGCTGCCTCCGCTACGAAACATCCGCTCCACTTCATGGCTGCGCTGAATGATTTCGTCTGCCAGAGGTCTTAACCGGGTACCTTCATGGTTCAGGCGAATGTGCGGATGCACACGATCAAACAACTGCACGCCAAGGTACTTTTCCAGTTCGTGCAACGCTTGCGAGACTGCGCCCTTTGTCAAAAAAAGTTTTTCAGCTGCCTGCGCCAGATTCTCATACTGCGCTACAGCCAGAAACACCTGTAATTGCTTTAATGTCATTCAGTCGTCCATTTTTACTAAACGATCAGTTTAAGTCATTTCGATATCCTTAATACCTTTTCCGTGAGAAGTTGCAACAAACGAACTGAGGGTATCAACATGCTGAACAACGTTAGCAAAGTATTCTATTCTGTCCCGACTCCTGTTGCGGGTCTGGCATTGGGCATTGCCAGCCTTGGCATCGGCCTTGAAAACTCTCTGCCGTTACACAGTCTGGGACAGATTATCGGCGCGCTGGTTTCCATGGCGCTGGGAATCATGATTCTCACCAAATATATAATGCATCCGGCACTTATTAAAAAAGAGCTGCAGCATCCCGTACTGGGCAGCGTGATGCCTACTCTTGCAATGGCTCTTATGTTGCAGTCCAAAAGCCTGAGCATTCTGAACGCACAGACTGCCGAAATATTATGGCTGGTTGCAGTCTTGGTGCATCTCGCATTGCTGGCAGGATTTACTTTTTACAGAATGAAATCTTTTTGCCTGCATCATATGGTGCCCAGCTGGTTTGTGCCGTTTGTAGGCATCTGCGTTGCGGCACTTACAGTTCCCGGCCCGCAATACCACAACTTTGCCTACGGGCTGATGATCTTCGGTATGGTCAACTACGCAGTCATGCTGCCTGTTATGATCTATCGTCTCATTTTTTCTAAGGAAATCGAAGACCCCGCAAAGCCCACCATAGCTGTTATGGCGGCCCCTGCCAGCCTGTCGCTTGTTGCATACCTTACGCTGGAACAGAGCCCGTCACTGCTGCTGTGCAGCGTGCTTCTGGGTATCGCGGTACTTATGACCAGTATTGTCTATCTGGCTTTCTTCAAACTGTTGCGGTTGCCTTTCAGCCCTGCTTTTGCAGCCTACACATTTCCCATGTCCGTAGGTGCCGCTGCGCTTTACAAGGTGGCAGATCGCCTTGCCGCTTATCCTGTAGCGCATGTGTACAGTGAGCAGATACGTATAGTCGCGGTGGCGGAGCTGGTCATCGCCACCCTTGTCATCGCCTATGTCTGCTTCAGATATCTGCAATATTATGTACGGGCATGGGCAGCTGTCATGCAGGCTCGCAAGGCTGCACGGCTGCTTCCGGCAAAGAGCAAAGAAAAAAACGCAGGCAAAAGACCTGTTACGGGGCAAAGTCCGTTGCACCACAGACAGGTAAAAGAATTGTAAACTGGGTGTTACCTACGCATCGGTGACAGACATCTGAATGCCACTTTGCATCAACTGCATTATTCGCATCTGTAACAGCGCCTTTTGCCTCAATAAAAATGTCCTCTTACATTTCTTTATCTTTAGTTAATATATAAACAGGCACACAATAAAAAAGCGGAGTAGACACCTTCTCCGCTTTTTTACATTTGAAAATGTCCCCAGCATATCCTGCTTCAGCAGATAGCTTATACTCTTTTGAATTTTTGTTTCTGTCTTCCAACTACAAGTAATACAGCAAAGTGCATTCATATTATTGCAGGGACGACAGCGTAAAAAAATCTCAGGACTGTTTGGGAACCCTTTCCAATTCAGTGGAACTGTTTCTGAAAAGGTTCTTTTGCTTCTGCCCTCGCCCCAAAACGATACCGGTAAAAACAAAAAGCTCTCTGCATATCAATGTCATAAAAGGCGTTGCAGCGCAGGCAACTTCCGAAAATTGAAAATAGGGTTGAAAAACGCAAGGCAACGAAAAAAGGCTTACCATGTTTCCATGATAAGCCCTTAATTTTCTCTTTGGCGCGCCTGGGAGGATTCGAACCCCCGGCCGACTGCTTAGAAGGCAATGGAGACATCTTTTCACTATTTTTCATAACGTAGCACTATCACCTATAATCAATGAAGTTTTCAACATGGCAACATTGTTGTGCTTGCCATATTTTTCATCTATTGTCATATTTCAGGTTGGAAATAGGGTTGGAAAATAGGAGAGAGTACATGGCGGCTAGTAAGCGATTCAAAACTAAATATCCGGGAGTTTTTTATCGGATCACCCAGCGCATCGGTGTCCCAAATGCCGAAGAACACGTTTTTTACATTGTGTTTAAAAAAGACGGTAAAGTTTTTGAAGAAAAAGCTGGTAGGCAATATGCCGATGCCATGACCGCCGCAAAGGCATCCCGTATCCGTGTTGAGCGAATCGAGGGCAAACGGCTTTCGCGCAAGATGGTCAAAGAGCAACAGGCGGCATTAAAAAAGGCTGAGTTGGAACGCAACACCATTGCACAAATTCTGAAACTTTATCAGGGAGCACTACCCGACAGAAACTGGAAGACAGATATCTCGCTCTACAGAGTGTATCTTGAAGAAAAATTTGCGACCAAGCGACCTGAAGACGTAACAACCCTTGAAGTGGATGCCGTGGCCCTCACTATGAAACAGGCGGGTAAATCTGCCCAAACTATCAAACACACACTGGGCCTGCTGCGTCGCATTATCCGCTTTGGCATCAAGAAGGGTCTTTGCCCTGCTATTGACCCCGCCACGCTGTATTTTGAAATGCCAGTGGTAGACAACACAAAGACAGAGTGCCTTACTCAAGAGCAGCTGAAACGCTATTTGGAAGCACTCGATAAAGAACCTGATCAAAATGCAGCGTCCTTGCTACGACTCGCGCTGGCAACTGGCATGCGCAAGGGAGCCCTTCTGGCTTTGCAGTGGGCAGATATCGATTTTGAAAAAGGATTTGTTACCTTGCGGGGGGATGTCGCCAAGAAAGGCAAAACTGAGCGTATTCCTTTGTCAGAATCTGCACGAACCGTACTTTTACATGTGCAGCGGACTGATAGCCCGTTTGTGTTTCCCGGCAAAGATGGTGGACAACGAACAACTTTCACGCGCATCGCCCGCAGAGTTCGTGACGCTGCCGGACTGCCCAAAGACTTCAGGCCACTACACGGCCTACGCCATGCATACGCATCCTTCCTTGCCTCTAGCGGCAAGGTAGATCTATACACCCTGCAGAAGCTGCTAACCCACTCAAGCCCACAAATGACATAGCGGTATGCTCATTTGGCTGATGAGGCTCTACAAAGAGCAGCGAGTGTGGTGGATGATATCTTGATGAGCAAAAGCTAGGTAAGGGGTGATCAATTTTCTGATACTCCAAACTAAAGCTATAAAAAATTGTAGCGATTCTCCATTTGCTTTACAAGGCTTTCACAAATCTTCTTTTCGTCCCCCTTTCCCCTTCCCTTTACAGAAGATGGGAAGTCTTTAAAGTCAATATATGGCAATCTGTTTTTTGACGCATGCCTCTCTAACTGTTTGATATACCTGTTGCATTGCTTTTTAATATACTCAGATGATTTTGAACCATTCCCTATAGATGGATATTTTTTTAATATTGCATAAGCATTTTCATATGTATTATCTTTTAGCAAAAGAGTGTAAAGATGCATCTGAATTTTATTATTCGTATCACATTCACCCTCCATTAAATTTTCATAATAGCTAATTAGCCATTTTTTTGCATCGTCGAAATTTGCAATTGGAGGGAATTGCTCTATTGATTTTATATCATACCTAAACTTTTTTAGATTATTTAGCCATGCAACTTCCCCTTTCGCGTGATCAAAAGGGTGATAGAGCTTGCAATATTCATCACAATCAAAAATAAAGTAGTATTGTTCGATACTACGCTTCTTTTTATCCTTATAGTACTCGAAATCATTAAAGTATAAAAATTTTATATATTCTTCTGTTTTTTCATTTCGAATATTTACATCAAGGTGCTTTAATTCTTTTCTCAGTCTACCTTTCACAGCAACAAGGCGTAAATCTGTGTAGTTGTTCATAAATATTGCAGATGTGCTACATATAAATCTCCATCCTTTTCTTTCTTCAATTCTTACTGTACCGACAATCTCCTTACTTTGATGATATAACGAAAGAAAGCGATCACGTTTTTCACTGTCTCTCAATGCACAAGAAGGCGTTCGCATGAGTTGCTCACTGTCTTTCAGCGAATTCAAGATCTCACCTATAGTCTTTTGAAGAGCAGCATTGTTTTTGTTATTTCCAGAAAGATGCACCACCCTAAAAGATATTTGTTGAATAGAGTCACTACAAACATGCTCAACAGATGATATTTTGTTATTTAACGCAAACGAGATATTTTTTTGTATGTGCCCCCCCCCGAGGCTGTGTGCCTGCTACAATTATCGACAAAGAAAATATCATAGCCATTAAGAGAGGCAATTGCCTCCAGCGGGCGCTTTAGCCCTATTGCCATCCTCTCCCCGTAGAGCTTGTGCCCGTAGGGCATGGGGTCATTTGAAGGTCCACATGTTTGCGAGGCGAGCTTCTCTCGTTTTTCAATCTCCATAAGCTTTTCAGCTGCCTTATCACCATATGCTTCTGAAGAAAGATCACAGCCACATATAGTTATGTCGAATTTGTCATACAGAGAGTGCTTTAAAAATAAGAAGGAAATATCAGCGTCAAATTTATACGAAATGCGAACTATCCCGCTATACTTGGCACGGCGTTCAAGTTCAGTGTGCGGATAAATCTCTTTATTCGAATCAGGGTGATAAATTGGAATCTTATGTTTGAGGCATAAGAGCACCATAGCCTGAAGATCTCGGCCTTGTTGATATAACAACTCGCCTACAGGCAAAATAAGTTCATTTCTGCTGGACATCATCCTCCTCCATTTTCAATCAATCTAAGTGCTACTTAATGGCCGCTCTACAAGCAATCCTTATCCCAAAAAATATGCGTATTCTTCAGGGGTAAGGATGCTTCTCACGACGCCTTCTGCTCAACCGAAAATACATCCCCAGTCGCATAGAGAAGTCGCCCCACCACATGGCTTTTGATACTTCAAAAAAGGTTCCCCCAAAAAGGGGACCTTTTTTCAATACCAGCGTGGTATAATAGATTGGAATATTGAAATATTCTTTTTTAACACTGGGAAGCTATTGGAACTATTCTGGCCTACTCCTTTCGTCTATCTTTAACGGAAATCAATTGCAGGAGGTGCAGAATGCACAAACGCAACTCATTGGAAAAATGCTGGCTCACTGAACGAGAAGTCGCCGAAATTACGGGTCTATCAATTTCAACGCTACAAAAGCAGCGGCTTTTCTGCCGAGGGATTCCTTACTCCAAAGTCGGGAAATCGGTGCGCTACGCATACGACGATGTCATGGCCTTTATGTGGGCGGCGCGCATTGACCCGGCTGGCAACCAAACATCGTCAGCACCTGCAACACGCAGGTGCTAACAACCTAAGCTATTATGTTTTTAGGAGGTACTCATGCGTCACGACAAGGCCCCCCAACATCTATTAGAGAACATCGGTATGCAGGAAAACGACAAAGGAAACCGCAAAAACACCATATCTCCCGCACTGCAGAAAATGATAAATCAGGTTCGTCGTGCAATTGAACTTGATACACAGCAGCAACCCTACTTGCAGTCAGACAAGGTCAACGTATCGTTTGACGGTTCCGGAACGCGGAGGGCGATCGAGGAGGGGTTAGCAGCAATAACGAAAACAGTTGAGGAACAGTGCAGCAGATTATCCCCTGAACAAGCAGAAAGCCTGAACAGTATAGATGTCGACATGAAGCTGGTTCCTGAGTTTAGCATCACAACCAGTGTCAATAAACCTGTAGCCTAAAGTTGAAGGTATTATGCATTATAATCTCAAGGACCAGATGAAGAAGGCCGAACACAGCGAAAATGGCACCAGCACCACAGTGGTACGCCCAGTATGCAAGGACAATACTGTGATTGATGCTGAGTATTCAGTTTCAGCAAGCAACAGCGCATCCATACGAGTGCTACCTCTCCCGGCGAGACATATAATGAGCAGCCATCCTTCGCCAGAAAGAGGCAACATGCTACACTGCGATGATGTCTACTTGCGAAGGATTATCCGCTCATGGGACAGACCGATAAAAAGCAGCCATGCGACCAAGGCACAATTCATTCCTCTGATCTCTCCTACTCCTTATTCAGCGGAACTCCAAGAGGCTCTTGGAGCTGCAAATGCTTCTAATATTCAATGCATTGACAATGAACACATGCAAGTTGTTGTTTTTGAAGTCATCGTAGAATATGAAGCTTGCCGCCAATTAAAATCCCTAAAAACACCGCTGTTGCATAAGATTATTGAGCATGCAAAAAGGAATCTTGGGATACGGCTGTGCCCAGATTCTACTATGCTTCACTGGTACCAAGGAAGAAACAGACTGCAAGAGTACGGCTTTGTGGCGCTTTTTCAGCGTGTATTTACCTTGTCCAGGCTGGATGCACTGGCCACGTTGGCAGGCATCGTCAGCCTTAATTTTGAGAATCTCTTTGCAGTGCATAACGTAACCCATGTGGCTGAACGCAAGGGTGATTCACCCCTGCGAGACTGTATCCCGCGAGTAATCGACATCGGCTTTCGTGATGCAAATATGGGCGTGGCATCCTGCATGGATATAACGCAAATCCACGGCCACAGCGGCCAAGTCATCGGTGCGGTGTGTACATACAAAATCCATACACAATATGTTAGCCTGCCTGCCACAGTCGTGCGAGGCCAGCTTTGCATCGGCAGGAATAAGGCTGCGGCTTTTTTGTTCAATCAGGATAAAATCGACCGGCACCCCTTTGCCACAGTTTTGCTCTGCCAGGATATCAGGCTTGCCATTGCTCTTGATAAAAGAATTCATGAGTCGCCTAACCTGTCCGACAGTGAGGTAATCGCTACTGGCCACATAGGCAGAGATTTGTCACCCATCCCCTGGAACTATCTGGCAGGCCATGACGTCATCCTGCTATGTGCTCCTGACAAGGAATGTCACGCGCAAGTTAAAGCCTATCAGAACCATGTGGCAAAGGCAGGAGCGCAAAGCTTCAGAGTATACCCATTCCCCGTGCTTTGGTCTGAGGTTGAGAAGAGGGACGGTTCTGACGCTGGTTTGATCAGCGAAATTGAACAAGTTTTATTTGATAAGGCGGTTGCTCTTGCTAGCATGGCAGCATCCGATCTGATTACAAAGCTTCAATGTGAGGCCCGAAGCTATGATAATTACGTCGCATGGGGCAAAAAGAACGGACTTTTTCAATCAACCGAATGTCACAGACATGACAACCGCGACGCCCCAACGTTGTTCTCTTGCGTTACGGAAGACTGCGCGTTGCCACACAGCACCACACCCTCGTTGAACAGTATTTTCCCCAAGGGTAGCATTAGCCTGCTTCATGGCAAAAAAAACTCGGGGAAGTCCTTTACTCTCTTATCTCTTGCAAAGGCCCTGTGTAGCGGCAGCAGTTTTCATAATTTTGAATGTGCAGGAGCACCATGCAAATGCCTGCTTCTGGATAGCGAAACACAGCCCTTGCTGCTTGGCTCACGGCTCAAGCAGATGACGCTTGATGCGCATATCCGCACGAACCTACATGTCATATCAAAGCTCCACGAACCTAGAGGGTCGCTATGGGCAGACTTTGACCTCACTCGGCAGGAGCATCTTGACGCACTGCTTGCACACGTCCGTAACAGTAATATTGAGTATGTCTTTTTAGATAACCTTACGACCCTTGTGCCTTCTGGAGCTACGTATCAACAAAATACGGCAGGCTTGGTCTTTGATGGCTTGAAAAAACTCTGCGAGTTTGGAGTGGGTGTTATCCTTGTGCATCACACCTTGGACGACCCCGGTCGCAAAGGTGTACATGGCAAAATGCGTGGCAGTAGCGAATTCTCCATCCGCTGCCACACGGAAACCATGGTTATTGGTAAAGAAGAAGTGCTGAAGGAAGGGAATGCTCCCGCCGTTATCATGGAGCGCACACAACAGGATGGGGCTTTGAGCGGCCTTTATGTAAAGTCGTGTAAGACGGCTGCCCATCTTGAAAATAAAATCTTCTGGCAACACCTGCCGCTGAATAAAAGCGAGTGGCAGTTCATTGCCACAACAGATATAACTGGGGAAATTGTAGAAGAGTCCGACCATGCAGCAAAAAAAGGAGCGGAACGACAAAGTTCACCCCAAACCGTACCTGACATAGGGGCTGAAGACGCCGGGCAAGTGTCCACCCATGATGACACCCCTGCCGACACCACCACGCTGTCCCCACGAGAAGAACGCGCACTGGCCTTTGTGCGCACACAAAAGAAGGTCACACGCAAGCAAGTGCAAAGTCACCTCGCCGTAGCGGAAAAGACTGCCGGAAACACCTTGAAGGTACTCCTCGAAGCTAGGCTGATTAAAAAGTCAGGCCACAATGGGGATAAAAACACTTACTATTATGTCGACTAGGGGCCCTCCCTTCGCGCCGCCCAACCACTTCAAGCACCCTTGCCTCCCAAGGGTGCTTTTTTGTGACCTGCAACCGTGCGTCCATACCCCATCCTGCCTTTAACTGTCATACAGCCTGCTCCAGGATAATCCCCCGCACGCCAGAATCACCACCACGAAACCACTCATAGCAAAGAGCGCAGCAAGCATCACAACCCCGCACACCCAAGCAGATCCCCGTCCAATGCCCGAAAAAGCCAGCCCCTCCCAGTCAAATCCCCTGTTCATGCTCGAAATTTGCCCCCTTATGCCCGCAGCCGTGCGGTGCGTTTGCTGGCATATACCGAGGCTTGCGAGCATGCTGGAGGGTGCATTTAGTTATTTCAGCACGATAGGGTTGTGTCTACGAAGCTGGTAAAAGTATTTTTTAACCAAACCAGCTTGGCAGCTGTGACACAAACCCAGAAGATGTCCATGGCGCTCCTCTCTTTTGCTTAGCTACTTACCGCTTTATCTGAGTGAATAACTTTGATAATTACATTTGCCTATACGCGTTTCGCGATGCATGACCTTGGGTCGGGGTATACACAACTCCCCCATTCTGCCATGCGCCTAAGGAGGCATGGCAGCCACGGCTATGGCTCAGTCGTCGGATTGTTTTAACAACAGAGTATGACAAAATGCATGATAAGGCCTCGACTCACGGAATGATAGCTAGGCACTTTAGCGACGTAGCCTCCCAACTCGCCATATTTCTAGAAAGAGTTTTACCGCCGCTATTTGACGACTGGTGGAATAAAGCTGTTGTCAGTAACCTGTCATTTCAACAAAAAAAGTATCTTGAACAGCGCCAGATTACCGCGCTTGGTGGTTTGGATCTAGCAGGGCTGCTCCGTGTGCTGGATCAAAACTGGTACCAAATTTCCAACAGCCTGAATCTTACCTCCGAAGCTCGGCATTTTGTTAAAGAGATGCTTACCATTCGCAACCGTTGGGCGCATGCGGATGCAGACGGATTTCCTACTGACGATATCTACCGCGACCTTGATACCATCCAGCGTTTTTCCGGTGTTATCGGCGCAGATGATGCATTGATTCTGCGTTTACGCACAGCCAAGGCAGAGCTTGTAGCGGTGGATTCCCAGCCGAATACAAGCCCCCCCCCCTCGAAGACACTATCCTCTCTGGATACTGATACAGCCGTTGCGGCCTTCGAGCCAGGACAAATGGTGTTTGTCAAATCAAACCCCTCAAGCCGTGGTGCCGTGCTTGCCGTGCTGCCCGGTGATCCGGAAATCAGACTCAAAGTGTTTGTCGACGGCACAACGCAAACCTTTTACGCATCCCAAGTTCAGGTTGAACAGCAACAGGAATGCATAGAAAATGCTCTGGCATGTGACCAATTCCATGCCCATCTTACGGCCCTGCAAATCAACTATCCGGGGCTATCCACCCTCTACTCCCTCAACGCTGCTCGGGTAGATTTTATTCCGTATCAGTTCAGACCGGTGCTGCGATTTATCCGGTCAGACCGTCCACGCCTGCTCATTGCCGATGGTGTTGGTGTGGGTAAAACCATTGAGGCAGGGCTTATTTTGCGCGAACTTCAAGCTCGGCGTGAAATACGCTCCGTACTCATCATCTGCCCACGGCCTCTGGTTATCGAAAAAAAATGGCAGAATGAAATGAAACGCTTTGAAGAGCGCTTTACCCACCTTGATGGTACAACCCTGCGTTACTGTATCGAAGAAATGTACCTTGACGGGGAGTGGCCGGAACAACACAAGAAGGCTATTCTTCCGTACTCCCTTTTTGATGAAACATTGCTGCATGGTTCAGCGCACGATAAAAAACGTAAACGCAAAGTAGGGTTACTGAATCTTGACCCACCGCCACGCTTTGATCTGGTTATTGTGGATGAGGCTCACCACATCCGTAATCAGGAGACCCTCAGGCATAAGGCTGTGAGCTTCTTCTGTGAGCATGCCGATGCAGTGCTTTTTCTGACGGCCACCCCCATTCAACTGGGGAGCAACGACCTTTTTGTACTTTTAAACACACTCCGGCCAGATCTTATCATCGATCAGGAAAGCTTCCTCCACATGGCAGAGCCAAACCCATTTATCAATGAGGCGGTATCAGCCCTGCGATCTCAAGAGCCGGATTGGCAACAGCAGGCACTAACGGCTCTTGATCAAGCCACTTCTACACAGTGGGGGCAAGCCATCCTCCGGCATAATCCGCATTTTGCCCAGATTTATACCACACTTGCAGGAGAGCCAATCACGCACGAGGAGCGCGTCAAAATGATTTCCTATACCGAGGAACTGCATACCTTTGCCGGAATCATTAATAGAACCCGTCGCCGCGATATCGGCAATTTTACTATTCGCAAGCCGGAAACAGTTGTCGTAGATTTTACTCCTGCTCAGCGGCATCTGCATGATGAACTGCTCAAAATTCAGGCGCGCATTTTTTCCGAACTCCATAACGGGGTCAATGTGGCGTTCATGATGACAACCATCAGACGGCAAGCGGCAAGCTGTCTCTATGGGCTAGCACCTTTCCTCAAGGATATCCTCAACCGTCATCTAGATGAACTGGCTTTGATAGAAGCAGGGGCAAGCGATGTTTCTGCAGATATGGATATTGCTCCCATAGAAGGTCAGATCCAGCAACTTCTGGCAGCGGCTTTGTCTTTAGATCCAAGCGACCCCAAGCTGGAAGCACTGCGTACCATCATTCGCGACAAACAGGCTATGCCCAATAACAAAATCATGTTGTTCAGCTGCTTCCGCCATACGTTGGCCTATCTGTTTGCAAATTTGAGCAAAAAAGGGTTCCGCGTGGGGCTGGTGCATGGAGGAACACCGGATGAAGAGCGCGTGATGCTCCGTGCTCGCTTTGAAAAGTCAAGGGACGAGGCAGATAGCCTAGATATACTGCTGTTCTCTGAAATCGGCTGCGAAGGTCTAGACTACCAGTTCTGTGACTGCATTGTGAACTACGACATTCCATGGAATCCCATGCGCATAGAGCAACGCATTGGCCGCATTGACAGAAACGGACAACAAAGTGAAAGCGTGGCCATTATTAATATGATTACTCCGGGAACGATAGACGCAGACATTTACCATCGTTGCCTCTATCGCATTGGTGTTTTTGAACATGAACTGGGTGGTAGTGAAGAGATACTGGGAGAAATCACCCGGGGAATACGCAATATTGCAGATAATTTCGCGCTGAGTGAAGAAGAACGCAACAGCAAACTCCAGCAGCTGGCTGATAACAAAATTAGATTCATTCAGGAACAGGAAGCCTTAGAGCAAAAACAGGCTGAACTTTTTGGTATCCAACTGCCCCAAGAGCAACTGAACCGCGAAATTGCCGATGCTACCAGCTTCTGGTTGGCTCCGGCTTCGCTTCACAGGCTGGTGGCCATCTATTTGCAGCGTGTATGCGGTAAAGAGCAGGAATTCATCCTAGGCGAAAAGCCCCTCAAAACACTCCGGCTGGCACAGGAGTCCCGAGCCAATCTACTGAAGGATTTCCACAAACTGCAACGGAAAAACACCTCGGCTTACCGAGAATGGGAGAACTGGCTCAAAGGCGGTAGTCAGCGTTTGCCCATTACCTTTGAATCAACCTGCGCCATGCGACACCCCGAGGCAGCCTTCATTATGCCGCTCCACCCCTTGGTCAAACAGGCTGCCTTGTCCTTAAATTTGGAACAGAAGAGTATCACTAGCCTATCAGTAACTTCGGACGCGGTACCCGCAGGATGCTACGAATTTGCCATATACCAATGGCGCTTTCACGGCTTCAGAGAAAACATGGCACTTACACCCATCGCTTCAAGCCCCGAGCTTTCCACGCAACTAGCTAGCCTTATGGAGAGCGCCACCGACCATACCCCCCCAACACCGGAGCCCCTTGATCCCGCAGCATGGGATACCTTAGACGCCCAGCACTATAGCCTGTGGAGTGAGGCCAGAACAAAGCACCAGCAAAAAACACAGGAACAGGTCGAATACAAGCGCGAAAGCCTATCCACCAGCCACCGCGCCCGCATGGCTTTGCTGGAAGAACAGCTTGGCCAAACCGACAACGAAAAAATCAAAAAAATGCGGAATGCCCAAATTGCAGCAGCAGAAGCCGACTACGCCAGACGCATGCAGGAATTAGAGATTGCTTTGGAAAGAGCAGACATAGTGGCGGGGGCTGTGGCGTATGGGGTTCTGTATGTTGAAGGGGACGTTTATAATGACATCGACAATTCAAGATCTTACAGAAAAGCGTCAACGCTGGGTTGATGCCAATAGAGAAAACAACTTTGAAAATGGAATAAAAAGGCTCCTCACAGAGCTATACCCAGATAACGCTCATTTTATTTATGAACTTTTACAAAATGCTGAAGATGCTCGTGCAGGTGTCGTACGCTTCACAATGTCCAATGAAGCTATCGAGTTTGAACATAATGGGAAACGTCTTTTTGATATAAAGGATGTCGATTCCATCACCAGTATTGGAGTAAGCACCAAACGTGATGACCCTACAAGTATTGGCAAGTTCGGAGTAGGATTTAAGGCAGTCTTCGCCTATACAAATACGCCAGAAATTCACTCAGGCAATTTCCATTTCCGCATCCAAGATCTCGTAGTTCCCATAACCCATGACATAAAGAAAACAGCACCTAGAGACAAAAACACACACTTCATTTTTCCATTTAATCATCCCGCAAAGCAGCCTGCCAAAGCCGTTGCAGAAATTAGCCATGGGTTACGTGCCCTAGAGAACAACGCCCTGTTGTTTCTTAGCCATATTCATCTTATCGAGTATTTACTTTCTGATGGTTCATTAGGGATCTTGGAGCGGATTGACCACAAAAATGGGCACATAGAAATTAAGGCATCGCACCCAAAAGGCGAAGAAACAGTCTCACATTGGTTGCGGTATCAAAAGTCCGTCGAAGTAACCGATGAAGATGGCAAGGCCATTACGTGTCAAATTGCCGTGGCCTACAGTCTTCAGCAATCAGAAAAGAATAAAAGCCAGCCCAAATGGAAGATCGTCCCCTTGGATCGCGGTCAGGTGTCAATTTATTTTCCGGCAGAAAAAGAAACTTCCAACCTTAGATTTCATATTCATGCGCCGTTTGCCTCTACAGTTGCTCGCGACAGCGTTCGAGACTGTGAAGCAAATAATCAACTGCGTGACAACATCGCCAAGCTTGTTGTGGAGTCACTTGCAGATATTCGTGACAGGGGCATGTTGACCGTGGGATTCCTTACAGCACTACCTAACCAAGTAGACAATCTTGCACCGTTTTATGAACCAATTCGTGAAGCTATTGTACATGCATTTCAAACTGAAGCACTTACACCTACGCGAAGCAAGAGTCATGCCCCTTCGCAGACACTTTACAGAGGGCCTGCAAAAATTTCTGAAATTATTAATGATGAAAATTTATCGTTATTGACGAATCACACACCACCATTATGGGCAGCTAATCCGCCTCAACAAAACCAACGAGAAGATCGTTTTTTAGACAGCCTTAAGATTGATAGTTGGGGGTGGAAGGATCTTTGCGAAAGCCTAACTTGTTGTAATGATGATAAACAAAAAACTATTGAGGCATGGATAGCTAAGAAGGATGATGCTTGGCTCATCCGCTTTTATGCCCTGCTAGGTGAAGCTCGTGATGAACATTACAAATATATCAATGTGGCCAATATGCAGATCGTCAGAGTTGAAACAAGCCAAGGGGATATACATGTATTACCCCAAGAGGCTTTTTTTCCACCGGAGGGGAGTGTTCCCCCTAGGAATATTCACCTTGTAAAATCTGCAGTCTATAATGTTGGGCGTTCTGATCCGCAAAAAAAATATGCCGCCTCATTTTTAAGCAGCAGTGGTGTGCGTCAATTTGATGCAAGGGTTATTATCGAATTAAAACTGCGCCGCTATTCTTCTCCTCCTAAAGAGGTTCCCAATGGGTACTATAAAGATCTTGCGGAGTTTATAGATTACTCCAAAAAATTCCCCACCAACCTGGAATTATTCAAAAAGTATCGTTTCCTATTTCATGAAACGTCAGGGGGCACACCTCATTGGCTTGAACCCACACAGTTTTGTTTAGATTCTCCATATTCGCAAACTGGACTTGCCGCACTAACAGCAATTCATAAAAAGTATGCCTTATTGGCAAGCTACAAGGATAATTTTCCAGAATCGAAGCTCTTTGATTTTATCGATTTTTTGAAAGCTGTTGGAGTAATGCATACCTTGAAAGTACGTAATGCTCCATTATGGAAAAATCCAAACAACTCGAGCCTATACCCTGTATCCAGCTATAGAGAAACAGACACCAGAATTTCGGTAGACTACTCCATTGATTCTTTAAGCGAATACACCGACCTTCAATCTGTTTCAGCAAGCAGGTTAATTTGGAATGCACTAATTTGCGCAGAGCCCAAAGTCGCCAAAGCAAGATATCGTCCCAATCAACAGTATGGCATCCGTGATGCCGATTCCCAGCTAGTTTGCCATTTGAAAACTTGTGCTTGGATTCCAGATAGTTCTGGGGCATTCCACAAGCCGCAGGACATGACGCGAGAGAATCTACGTACAGACTTTCCCTACGATGATCGCAATGGCCTACTAACTGCCATTGGTTTTGGTGAGCATGCGCAACAACGCAGTGAGGAATATAGAGCAAAGAACCGTGATGCCCAAAAAATAGGCTTTGAATCTGCAGATGAAGCAAAAAAAATGGTGCAACTCGCTCAACTTTTAAAGAACAGTGGAAAATCACCTGACGACCTGCTTCGGCAATTGCAACCAGCACCAAAGCAAGAACGCCCGACATTCCCCAGAAGTTCAGTTGTAAATCCAGAACGGCGTCAAGAACGCCTTGAGGCGGAGCTCGTCAACGCCCTTAAAAAGAAGTTCGAAAAGCGTGAAAGAAGTGTGCGAACCACCTCTAGTGCCATTGCCCCCATCACACAACTCCGAGCCCAATACACGAACGAAGACGACCAAATGGTTTGCCAGATATGCAAAGAAGAGATGCCGTTCCGAAAGCGTAACGGGATGCATTACTTTGAAAAAAAGGAAATGCTCTCAAGTGAGCACTTTTCCGAGGAGCATGAAGCCCAATATCTAGCCCTTTGCCCTGTGTGTGCTGCTAAGTATCAGGAGTTTGTGAAATCCGATGCCAATGCAATGTTCAAGCTGAAAGAAGCTATTCTCAACACAAACAATTCTGAGTTTTCAATCTTCCTTGGAAATGAACAGGCGAGCATTACGTTTGTAGAGAAGCATCTTCAAGACCTTAAAACAATTTTGATTTATAACAAATCTACTGGAGCCTTTTAGAGATCTCTATAAGCTTCCTACCCCCTATTTTTACAAAAAAATCGGGGATACACCTTGCAGCGTATCCCCAACTCCGGCTCATAAACCAGCGTTTATCTAGGCCATGAAATATAGTCCAAAAAACAATACAATACACAGGATAACCCCTGCCGGACCTAAAAACGGCACCAGAGCAATTCCGGCAATACCTGCTCCGACTACACCTTTCAACGCCTGCACCGGACTCATTACAAACATAATGACAAGGGCTATCAACCCTAACAACAAAAGAAATCCCATAAATTATCTCCTCCACAGCTGTACGTGACTTTTTCTAAATCAGCCGACGCACGCGCTACTAGAACTCCCAGGTGCTATACCAAGCGAACAAATAGCACTGACAAGTGCTATAATGCAAGAGTGAAAGCCTGCTATAGTGGGTTTTTTGAAGCTCATAACTCCGTACAATACGTCTGTAGGAGTGCAACATGGCAAATTCGCTTGAAAGCATTGGAAGAAAGATTCGAATACGTCGTAGACATGCCAATTTGACGCAGCAAGCGTTGGCAGAGAGGGCAGGCATCAGCTATAAATATCTTGGAGAGATTGAACGGGGGCAGGGTAACTTATCCGTTGAGATTCTGCTTAAGATCGTCAGCGCGCTAGGAATTGCGGCAGGAGACATACTTGACACTGCAGAGCCCAAGAAGCCGCAGACTGCGCAGCAGATTCAAACCTTGTGTTCCAAAATGTCACCTGAACAGGTGCTTCTTGCTCTCGCACTATTGGAAACCCTCCTGCAACATCCGTTGCCGCACTCCCGATAAGATTTCTACCCTACCGAAAACGCTGCCGCAGCCAACGCATAAAACTTTCGCGCTCATAGGCCACTTTGGGGCCTATCTTGGCCTTGACTGGTGGGCCTTGGCCCAGTGCGTCTAAGTTGGAAAAGGTTTTGGCCGAGATGAGACCACCCATGACGTGAGAGGCTGTTTGCCGGGTAAAAACTGGTGGCAACTCTGCTTCAATGGCCCTGTAGAATTCTGGTGAAGCAATTTCATACTCTTCATGCTGGTAGTTGTACCGCGTTGATGGTTGTTGCAGGTACCGTTTTTGATCCTGATACTGTGCCGGATTGCGCTCTTGAGATCCTGTGCAATTTCTTCGGGCGAAGTTATACATCCGCTGTAAATCAAACATACTGCTCATGAGTCCCTCCTTACATAATGGGCTACTGTGGGATGACTTAGGCTGCCCTGATTCTGATGATTTCAGAACGAAAGCAGTCCGTGCCATTCTGCCCACTACTTCAACGACTTAATAAGTTGATTCGCCTGTGCGCCAGTGAGCTGGTTCAATCCGATACCGAATTCTCCCCGGCAAGCATATTCCGCATCACATCGCTTCTTTTGGGCAAGCTGTTCAATCAGATCAAGCTGCTTCTCAGAAGCTTGTTTTGAACCGCCACCATTGAAACGTGACTTATCTTCCGTTTGGGCCTGATACTTTTGATACGATGCCCCGCTGGATGACCTGCTTGTCCGATGCTGACTTTGCAGTGAAGCCTCGCTGTAACCACTGGCATTTTCGAGAGAAGCAATGGCATCTGTCGCATGGCGAACCGCACGATCTTCGGCCTGTTGTAGGCTATCCCCTTGTCCGAGCTTTGTAACGCGATATCCAGCTTCTGTTTCCATAGTGGCACTGCAAATCCACTCATTCTGTGACTGCGATACCAGTTTTGTTTCAATTCTTTTAATAGGCATAAATGGTTCCTCATTTTTTTATTGTAATATTGATCTTGCAACACTGCTTTGTATTTTTGTCGCATATGCAGTAGTCACAATTACCCAAAAGCATTCCTTCCTGTCACAACGGGGTGTTTCAGGCTGCTATGGGATGTCTCATATAATAGTGTGTAATTTGGAATTAAATCGAGAGTCTGCTTAGCAAGGATGTTGCTGTGGTGCTGATTCCAACAGTTTGATACTTTCAGGCAAAGGGCGTATCTTAAGCATGGTCAAGGTGGTTGGCCTGTGAGAAGCTGTGAAGGACTGTGAACTCTGGCGAAAACAGTGAGAATCAAAGCATGCGCGACATATATATCTCTGAGCACAACGCTGCCCTGCTGGAACGGGTTACACGCAAAAAGCAGGAACTCGACAAAAGAAGGCCTCTCACTCAGGGAGAGCTAGAGCGCTTGCAGGAGGATTTTCTTGTAGATTTCACCTACAACTCTAACGCCATAGAAGGGTGCACGCTGACACTGCGAGAAACAGCTCTGGTGCTGCAAGGCATAACCATAGATAAAAAGCCGCTGAAAGATCACCTAGAGGCTGTAGGACATCGCGATGCTTTTGTGTATGTTCTTGATATCGCCAAAAATAATGTTGCAATCACGCAATCTACCATCAAAGACATTCATGCCCTTGTGTTGATCAACAGGCCAGCAGATAAAGGGGTGTATAGAAAAATTCCTGTACGCATTATGGGTGCTTTTGCTCAGCCAGAGCCGCCGTATCACATAGAAGAAAAATTGCGTGAACTTCTTGCTGAAAATGATGCACCATCACGCAACATGCATCCTGTTGTGCGTATTGCGTTATTTCATCTTATCTTCGAAGGTATTCATCCATTTGTCGATGGAAATGGACGCACAGGGAGATTACTTCTTAATCTTGATTTAATTCAGTGTGGATTTCCACCAGTCAATATCAAGTTTACTGATCGTCAACGCTACTATGAGGCTTTTGATAGCTACTATCGAGATGGAGATGCGAATGCCATGATTGCGCTCATAGCAGAATCTCTTGAAGAACGTTTAGATGTATATCTATCATTTGCGGAATAATCTGAAACACTCGTTTGTGCTCCACGTACATGCAGAATACTGTTAATAATCAGTAATAGAATTCCTCCTCTTATGTGCATTTTTTGGTCTGTGATAGACTCTACTGGACTTACAAATTCAGCCATTTTCAGCTCAAAAACATCAAGCCTGCATGACGTTCCCGATGGTAACACAGCTCAGCCAATCCTTTTTACAAAACAATGAGCGCTGCATGATCAAAGCACGATCACGCAACGCCCATTGTCACATCTAAGTGAGATAAGATAACACCAGCGAACGCGTTACTGACAACGGCAACTGAGAAGCCCCATAATAACGGGCTCTTCGGGGTGCATATTCCTTCTGATTTTGCTTAGCCAGATAACTCCCCCAGTAGATGCACCTTTCCATATCACGACGGAATTGCTCTTCCTGTTCTTCTCTTTGCTCCCCTGTAGCATCACGTGATGGTCTCCGAATCATGATGCCATTTTCAACAAAGTTTTTTTCGCGGTCACGGTCACAAGACCAAACCAAGCTGGACGCTTTGAAGTCAAACAGTCCATGCCAGATAGCCTTGAAATGTGACAGCACGTTCCGGTAGCGTTGCACCTTGTTACCATCAAGCATGATTACACAATGGTAGTGTTGATGCTCTGCTGCCTTTTGTTCACGCGCCCAAACATAATGGAAGTGGATACCCTCAAGTCCCAGTTCTTCCCCTACTATCTTCCAGAATCGAGAAATCTTGTTGTTCGATTCATCAAGAGGGAAGTCTCTTGGAAAACGCAAGTCAAAGCGTATAAAAAGCACTTTGTTGTGACGTCGTGTCATATGTTCGATTCTATCGATAATGCGATCAGCAATTTGAGTGCAAAATGCATATTGCTGATCACAGCCTGTATTCATTTCGTACATTCTGTGGTATCTTGAGTTAGAATATTCTCTTCTCATTAGTCTATCTCCTTTTTTGTTTTTAATAAAAGATGAATTTGAACATACTTTCATGTTCATGATTAAAAAATAAACACATACTCAATTTGTCATTGCAATCTCTGTGCATGATTGACTATTCACAATAGCAAGCAAGAATTTCTATTGTTCTTATTCTATCTTTCCTTAATAATTACATTTACAATTGTATTATGGGTTGAATATAGTTATTATATTTAGATATTACATATAAACCTACTTTAGATTAATAATGTTTCACGTCTTTTTAACGTCGTAATATGCAGTTTACACAAAGAATAATCCATTTTTGCTATCGAAAGTTAGTACACATACTATGGGACACTTTTCTCCAACATAATGCCCAAAACGACAGATGCCCGAGGCGAGAATGAACTCACTTCGGGCATCTGTCTTGCCGCATTGTATTGGCAAGCTTCTGGTCGCTCACATAACACTACTCAGAAGTAGCCAATGCAGGATCGCTGCTTAGGTTTACTGACGCATCCGCTTCAAGCTCGTTTGCGCCAGACTCGTCTGGGCCGGATTCGTCTGCGTCGGACTGGTTTGCGTCGG
Organism: Oleidesulfovibrio sp.; assembly: GCF_047973035.1. Classification (NCBI taxonomy): domain Bacteria; kingdom Pseudomonadati; phylum Thermodesulfobacteriota; class Desulfovibrionia; order Desulfovibrionales; family Desulfovibrionaceae; genus Oleidesulfovibrio; species Oleidesulfovibrio sp. Next base: position 23,757 of record NZ_JBKEBF010000006.1, on the reverse strand, counting down.
ACTCTTCAGCATCTGTATGGCAAGCTGCAGGCTCGTCATCCAACATAATGGCTGCCGTGACCACAGCGGCAGCACCCGCAAGGCAGCCACCAAGAAAGGCGTACACGGTACTTCTGTTTGGAGCAGGTGCAGCGACTGGGGCAGTCATCGGCTTTCCAGTTTCATGCGATTCGAGTGGTACAGACATATTTTGCTGGTCGCTATAGTTTGTCATAGTGTTCTCTCTCCTTGTATTTTTTAATCATCCATCGTTTCTTTCACAGCTTGCAGTACGACTATCGCCACAGCGATCAGTGACCCCCAGTTCATAAAGAGCCTCCTTTTTTGTAACGGCATTTATTGGGCAACTGAATCAAGTTTGTGCAATGACGGCACAGGATGCAGAGAGTGCAGCACGGTAACGGGCACATGGTTTTCCTCCTGATGTGGTTGGGGCAGGTCACACAGTGACAAGGGCTGATTTCAGCATGCTAAACATGGCGGGAGCCAGTTGGGGCAAGTTCCAGATTGTTTTGCTTGTGCGGGGGAGCAGGTCTTCAATGGCGCAGGACATAATGCCGAGACCATAGCACTCATAGCCGAGGCGCAATGCCGCGCTGACAGCGTCCGAGGCCGCAATATCGCAATCTGGCGCGCCATCGGTTATGATCAAGATCAGCTTACGTGTTTCGTTCAAGGGTAGCATCTGTTGCAGCACCCACCAGAGAGCAGGCCCAAGCGGGGTTGAGCCGCCACTTGCAAGGCTGAATTTCGGATGTACGCTCTGCCCGTGGCGTACCAAAGGGCTTACCGATGCCCACCCGAATTGGGGATTATAGACCGCCGGAAAGGCTGTTACAGCCACATTGATGCCGTTATGTTCCAGCGCGTTTGCCACGGCATACGTTGCCTGACAGGCAAGAGGCATCCTCTTTTTCATGGAGCCGGAGCAGTCCAGCAGGATATGCACAGCGGTGTTGATGGCAGCTCGCTTCTGATGTTGTACAAACAGGCGAGGATCATGAATTGCTGCACGGTAGAGGCCCCGCGTATTCAGCTTGCCCCGTCGTGCGCTTTGATTGCGTTCAAGGCGTGTTGCCTGCAAAAGGCCGTGAAATCGGGCTTGCATTCCTGATGTTGCTTCCTCAATGCTGCGCAATGATTCCATCGAAAGCGTTCCAGTAGGCTTTCGGGCCTCCTGAGCCACTACGGTTGCACCCGTTTCCGGCGTGTTTTTGGCAGAAGCAGCAAGCGTAGTGTGCACCATGCTCCCCAGATCAGCGGGCAGGCTTTGTTCCGTCACGCTGAGAAGCTGCTTCAGAGCCTGTGCGTGCGCCTCATCTGTTGAGCTTGGTGGTTCAGCTATCTTTGCATCACCCTGCGTAGATAGTATGGACGACTTGTTCGTATTCTTTCTTGCACTCTTCCCTCCACAACTTGCAACATGAAGCACAGCACAAATCTGCCGCGCATACTGCAAGCATGCAGCCGAGTCAGGACAGTTTCCGCGCATGGCTTGCAAAATAGCCTCAAGATGCAGACGCAGCCACGGCCACCCTGCATCTACCTGCACTTCCAAACTCTGACACTGTGGAACAAGCTCCGGCACATCCCAGCTGCGTACAGTAAGCAGGAGCCAGTCCAGCACCAGCCTTGTCTTGTCGTTATACTCCTCCTGTGCGTTTTTCAAAAAGTAATGCCGTATCAACCATGCAAAGTTACCACGGCATCCCGGATACATGGCAGCCATAGCGTTTTCAACACGCCAGTCTTCAAAGATGTTCCACACATGCCGCTCCAGCGGACTTCCCGCCGACCGAGGCACTGCAAAATCGGTATGCCGGATGTGCGCCGATTCGTGATCCACCAAAGCACGCACAAGGCCCATGAATGTTTCATCATGGTCCGATGGCAGAGCCGGAAGCTGGATCACGTCCCCGTCAGTATACGCCTCGGTTCCGCCAATACGAATGGTCACGCCGTATCGCCTGCCCAGAGCAGAAGCCAACAACGGCAACGAATGCAGGATGTTCCGGTGAGGTATAGCTGTCATGATCATCACCACAATCCCAAACTATCCAGATGAGCCCCCACGGGCAGCAGAGCCTGCGGAAGCTCTTCCCCGTCCGCGATATCTGCATCGTCTGCGATACCTGCATCGTTAGGGACATCAGCCGTTTCATCCTCTTCACCCTCCATTGCCGGGAATGCACCACTTTCATACGACATCGACACACCGCCCAGAATGCTCAATACATCGTGAGCGCTGCTCCCTTGCAGCATGGATTGCGCATGTGCCAGCAACGCCTCAGGATCACGTAACAGGCTGACAACGCCTTGCAGCATCACAAGCGTCGGGCCCAGGATGTGGCCACGTTTGCCTACCGCAGAAAATGCTGTTGCCAGCAGATCAGCCACCGGCGCAACGCGAGGCTCCACAAAACTTAGCCCCGCCAGCTTGTTGTGGATGGTCTTCAGCGGTGACAACGCTTTGCGCGTCACTTCCTGCTTACCCACAAAGCTTTTTTGCCACGCGTCCGTTGCGGCCTTTGCCACCTCACCGAACAGCGTTTCGCCCAGAGAAGTAACCGCATCATCCAGCCCTGCATTAACCACGGATTCCGGCGAAGCATCGCGTACCGCAGCAGGCTGCACTTTAAACATCTGCCAGCCGAACCCGAACCGTGACCGCACATAGTCCGCGCTCACAACAGAATTGCTGATAATAGATTCCCAACCGGGGTTGTTTTGAATCCAGTCCCGCACAGCATCATCATAGCGGTTTAAGAATGCTTCTTTCTCGCGCACGAACTCCACCGCAATGGTTTCAAGTTCTGCCTGAATCGAAGTGATGCAGCTTTCCGGCAAAGCCCATCCGCCCAGAAAGCGCACACCGTTACGGTCAAGCAGTGTTGTAGCGCGGCTTTTTAACGCGCCGAAAACGCGCAAATCAGCAGGGTTGCAAATGCGCTTACTGCCAAGCGAGGCCAGCTCTTCAGGTGGCAAATTGTCCGAGGATACGCCGCCGCTGAAGTCTTCGGCCGTCAGTTTTTTACGGGCTGACCAGATGGTGACGGACAGGTTTATGGCCACAAGGTTGTCGAGAATGGTCATGTTTGGGTGCATGATTGAGCTCCTTTTTTGTTGGGATTCTTTTTTTGAGTTTTTTGGCCTTCGGCGGGGGGAAGGGAATGCCTTCGGCGACCAAAGGGAGTGACTCCCTTTGGAAACCCCAATTGGCGATAGCGTGTTTTCTCTGATATTCTGGTGTGGCGCTACGAAGGGGTTTTGTAGATGGATAACAAAACTCAACTGGTTTTCAGGAGGGGGGAGATTCTTAAGAGGGGGAAGCCACCCTTCAAAGCTCTCCCGCTGCGGGAAACATGCGCTGTGCCAGCTCGTGCAGCATGGCCCGTGTTTCTCGCGAGGCTCGAAAGCCTAATGCTCTGTCCAGAGCGTAGCCCACAGGCTGGATTCCCTGCCGTGCCAACGGTTGGAATCGTCTGGTCAGCGTGGCCCAGCGAATCAGCGTTCGTGTGGAAAAGGTCACGTCGATGGTCTCGCCGTACTTCTGCTTTTCACTTTCACCCATGAAGAGCCGCCGCACTTCACCTGCAAAGCTCACCATTGTTTCGCGGATCTCCTGCGGAATATCCGACGCTATCCGTTCAAGAAGCATGTTTTCTGTTTCCGGAGCAGGATAGCCAACCTCGCAGAGCCAAAACCTGTCCATCAGGGCGATGTTCTGCCGCAGGGTTCCTTGATACAGGCCACTTTCGTCTGATGCGCCGTTGGTGTTGGCGGTAGCCACAAACCGGAACATGGGATGCGGGTGGATGATTTCCCCACCGTTTTCAGGGATGCAGAGCGGGCCGCCGTCGAACACACCATTTAAGCCTGTGGCCGTGGCAGGGTCGAGCAAGTCCGCCTCGTTGAGCAGAAAGATGCCGCCATAGCGCATGGCCAATGCCAACGGGCCGTGTTGATAGACCATGTTGCCATTCTGGACGCTCAGGTGACCCGCAAGGTCGGGAAACTCCAGTCTGCCATGGCCGGTGACATCAAAGACGGGATAATTCAGGCGAGCAGCAAGCTGTCGCACAAGGCTTGTTTTCCCGCTTCCTGTTGGCCCGAAAATGTAGAGCGGGTCGGCTTTCTCTTCTGTTCCCGACAAAAGCCAGACCACGATTTCCCGCATGGAGTCGTGAAACAGATAGTCGGGATCAACATGCGGTGTGAAACTGCATGGTACACTGTATCCGCGTATGGTTCGGCCTGAAGGCTTGCCACTAAAGATGGTTCCGGCATCCATATATACTGTAGTGAGTGTGTCGAGTTCGTTTGCTGCATTGCTGTGTGTGGTGTTTGTTGTCATTGTATGATTCCTCTTGCTATGTGCATGGTAGGGTGTTGTTTGATTGCAAGGCTTGTACGGCTCTCTATAAACCAAAACAGCACAGCCTCCGTTGTGGAGGCTGTGCTGTTGCTTGTGCTGCGTGCTGTATGTGCGTTGCTGTTCGAAGTGTTGCGCGTGTACGGGCTTGAGAGCTACGCCGCGTGACGCTGAGCATACCGCCACCAAAGTTTGCGGCTGGCATCCCAGCGAAACCCTGCTTCTTTGAGTTGGGCCGCATTCGTCCGAGTCAAACCTGAGGCCGTGATACAATTTCGTCCATCCTGCGTTTGAACTGTCTGATAGAGGACTCCATCAATGGCAGGTAACGAGTTCTGAATGGATAACGGATTTTGAGACGCACGAGGGGAACCTATCTCAGTAGTGTTCTGCGCCGCTCCAGCGTCGGTATCTTTCCCTGATTTTGCGGTACCTTTTCCTATTTTGGGTTCCTGCATCGACCTAGCGTCATTTTCCGAAGCTCTCGCTTGTGGCACACTTTTTCGCCCAGAACTGCGCTGCTGATTTCGAGGCATGGCCTCTTGCGCATCATCATCTACTTCCGTCACCAGCCCGACTAGCGTTGCAAGGCCGTACCGACGGGCATAGGTTAACGCCGAGCCATACCCTTGTGGATCAGCCTTTGGCAGCGGCATCACCATAAGTGAGGATTGCCACTGTCCCGACTCCGCATGAACCAGCTTAGTCACCAATCCCAACAGGCTTTGCGGGCATCCGGTTCCTTCATGAATCGGCTGCACCGCCTGTACTGGATACTGCACAACCCATATACCACTGGCAGTCAACGCCTCCCGACACGCTTCCACAACAGAGTTCAGACTCGCATACCGACTCCCCACAAATGGATTCGCCGCATCCTTCATGACAGGAACTAGCCCCTGCTGCACCTGCAACATGGCCTTGGCAAGCTCCGTGATGCTTTCGGAACAAGTTATTATGTGATTTTCCATTGAGAATACCTCCTTGAAGCAGAGATAAAAAGCCCTCACCCAGTTTAAACGCCGGATAAGGGCAAATGAACAGCGTATTCAAAGAAGTAATATAGCCGTGAAATCGGGATGAATGACATATGCGTCCGCAGGGAGACAGCGATACTGCTTGCTAGCAAAAGAAAATGTCCAAGGAAAATTCATAAAAACAGGCCACGATCTTGATAAGTTACTGATATTATCAAAACCACCTCAGCCCATATTAAGAAATTGAAAGATCAGAAAATCACGAGTATGGATAGTGAAATAAAATAAAAACTTCGGGCTGGGTTAAAAGCTCTACGAAATGGTCCAGAATGATGTCAAATTTCTGATGCCTAGTTAGAGTGTCTGCATTTACAAATTATTACGCAGTTCAGCAGTCACCAATAGTAAAGCTAGCAGTACCCCCAACACACAGTGACACCTAAATGAGAATAATCCCACTGCAAGATCAAGACGGAGAATATTGAGATGGCCAACACGGTTCCCGCACCAGGAGCAAGAATTATAGTCCGCGATGCCCAATGGCTCGTCCGTAAGGTCGAACGCACACAGGGCAACGGCCATGTCGTTCATGCCATTGGCCTCTCCGAACTGGTGCGCGACAAGGAGGCACAGTTCCTCACCCGGGCAGACCGCATTGTGGTCATGGATCCGGCTGAAACAACCCTCGTTCAGGACACGTCTCCCAATTTCAGGTCATCGCTTTTGTACATGGAAAGCTTGTTACGCAAGACTGTTCCTACTGACGACAAGATATATTGCGGGCACAAAGCTGCTATGGACTCTGTCCCTTATCAGCTTGACCCCGCCGCTCTTGCCCTCAAGCAGCCCAGACAGCGCATTCTCATTGCTGATGCCGTTGGCCTTGGTAAGACTCTAGAATGCGGCCTTCTCCTTTCGGAGCTTATCCGTCGCGGCAGGGGACGCCGCATTCTCGTTGTGACTGTGAAAAGCATGCTTACCCAGTTTCAAAAGGAAATGTGGTCCCGCTTTTCCATCCCCCTTACCCGACTGGACTCTGTGGGCCTGAATAGAATCCGTACAACCATTCCCACCAACCACAACCCGTTCCATTATTTCGATAAATCCATCATTTCCGTCGACACCCTCAAACAGGACTCGGAATACCGGGTATACCTTGAAAACGCATGGTGGGATGCCATCATCATCGACGAAGCCCACAACGTAGCCGAGCGCGGCAAGGCCAAATCCCAGCGGGCTCGCCTTGCAAAGCTGCTTGCGTCACGGTCCGACAGCCTGATCATGCTTTCTGCAACTCCGCATGACGGCTCAGCCCAAAGCTTTGCTTCGCTCATGAACATGCTGGACCCGACGGCAATAGCCAACACCGATAAGTACGGCCCAGAAGACATTCGCGGCCTCTTCATCCGTCGCTTCAAGAAAGATATAAAGCATCAGGTACGCAGCGAATTCAAAGAGCGGGTCATTCAATCCGTCAAATCACCGGCCTCCCCTGCGGAAGAAGCCGCCTTCGAGGCCCTTGCAAACGCCACCTTTGCCAAGTTGGACACAAAACGCGGGGCCAGCCAGCTTTTCCGCACCGTACTGGAGAAGGCGCTCTTCTCCTCGCCCGCTGCATGCGCCAAAACCATTGAAAATCGTATTCGCAAACTGGAAGCGGCAGGTGGCATAGACGATCTTGCGGATATTGCCGAACTCAAGGCTATCCAGAAAGCTGTTTCTGCCGTTAACGAGCAGGATTTCTCCAAATTCCAGCGCCTTGTTCAAGTGCTGACCGACAAGGACGGACATTTCCATTTCACTGGCAAGGCATTCGACGACAGACTGGTCATTTTTACTGAACGTATTGAAACGCTTGAGTTTCTGAACAAACATCTGCCAAAGGTTCTGCAGCTTACCGACAAGCAGGTCACAACCCTGCGCGGGGATGATCCCGACACCAGGCAGCAGGAAGTGGTAGAAGAATTCGGTAAGGACCAATCCCCTCTTCGCCTGCTTATCGCCACAGACGTTGCCTCGGAAGGCATCAACCTGCACTACCTCTGCCACAAGATGGTGCACTTCGATGTCCCATGGTCTCTCATGGCCTTCCAGCAGCGCAATGGACGAATCGACCGCTATGGTCAAACCCGTACGCCCTACATTGCCTACCTGATGACAGATTGCCAAACGCCCAAGATCAAGGGTGATGTCAGAATTCTTGAACTGCTCATCCAGAAGGATGAAGAAGCTATTCAGAACATTGGCGACCCTTCTGCCTTTATGGGCGTATACGACATAGGGGAAGAAGAACGGATCACCGCAGCAGCGATTGAAGCCGGAAAAACCGCAGAAGAATTTGAGCAGAGCCTGCAGCAGCCCCAGGTTGAAGACGACATTTTTGCCATGCTCACTGCGGCCGTCACTCCTGGAGACGCGTCCAAGGCAGAGCAACAGCCGCTTACCGGTACCATGCCCAGCCTTTTCGCCAGCGATTTTGAATACGCCCGCGAGGCCTTCAAACTGCTGAACATGGATGCCTCCGTCAATACGCAGGATCGCAGTATTGTAATCCCTCTTACCGATGAACTGAAATACCGCTTCCGCCACTACCCTTCCGAAGTCATGTCCGGCCGCAAGTCGTTTATGCTGTGCGATGACAAGAACATCATCCAGCAGGAGATAGCCCGCAGCCGCAAGGAAGAGAACGCCTGGCCAAGCATTCAGTACCTCTGGGAACAGGATCCTCTTGTCCAGTGGATATCAGACAAAGCCATCAGCAATTTCAGACGTCTCGAAGCGCCCGTGTTACCGCTCTCAAGATTATCGAAGGACGAGGCAATATTCCTCATTTCCGGCCTTATTCCCAACCGCAAGGGACACCCCATCGTACAAAACTGGTTCGGGTGCCATACACAGGCTGGCAGCTTCAAAGGCTTCCTTTCCCTTGAGGACGTTATGGGGCGGACAAAGCTTGGCATAGAAAAGCTCGCAAACACCGGCACGGTGGTGCAGACAGAGCCCCTGCAGAAGCTTCTGCCCGGCATAATCGCACAGGCAAAACGCTACATGCATGATCAGCGTTCAGAGTTTGAAAAGCGCATTAATCCGCTTCTGCAGGAACAGCTGCAGCGCTTGAGTTCGCTGCATAACGCCCATCTGGGCCAATACCTTCTCGACGACACCCTGCCGCAGGTGACCAAGAACAAGAACGAAGTCAGACGCAGGGAAACGAACAAGCTTTTTGACGAATATAAGGCCTGGATCAAGGACACCCTTGAAACGGAAGACAGCCCATACATCAAGATCATTGCAGTGCTGACCGCAGGCGGAGAATAGCCCATGGCCATAGATATCACCGGCATTTCGAACGAAAACGAATTCTACACCAGCCACTACATTGCCGCTGTTCTGGAAAACGACCTCAAAGGTGTTTTTACGGAATGGAACCGTAAAGAAACGGAAGAAAACTGCAAGTCTCCGGTCACCAAACTGACCGACGTTGCCAGACAATACTTCAGCTTTCGGAAAAGCCTGCGTGAAGCCCGCAACGGTGAAACCCTTGAGCTGAGGGCAGAGTTCGCTCAGGCACTGCTGGAGGCTCTGGATTATGAAATGCACCCTGTGGAACGGGAGCTGGAAGGCGACATATACCTCCCCATTATCAGTGAAGTCTGCCGCACCAGCGGTGCACCGGAGCTATGGATCATTCAGGCTGTAGATGCATCGGATGAAGGCATTGACCCGTTTTCCCTCTCCCCCATCCGTGACCAGTACCTGACAGGCGAAGCAGCCCTCTCCATGCTGCCGTCAAATGACACCGAGGCTCCCTGCTTTGAAGAGCTTCTGAACCGGCACATATTCACACGTCCGGAGCCGCCCCGCTTCGTACTGCTACTGTCCGCCTTTCAGGTTGTCCTAATTGACCGCAACAAATGGAACCGCAAACGACTGCTGCGCTTTGACCTGCAGGAGATTTTCGACCGCAGGGAGCGCACCACCCTGCAGGCCATGGCGGCCTTTCTGTGCCGGGATTCCCTGTGCCCCGCAGAAGGCATGGCCCTTATCGACACGCTGGACGAAAACTCGCACAAGCATGCTTTCGGCGTGTCGCAGGACCTCAAATACGCCCTGCGCGAATCCATTGAACTGCTGGGCAATGAGGCCGTGCAATATCTGCGCACAGTCCGCAAAGACAAAATGTACGGCGGCGCCCTCGATGAGCAGCAGCTTTCCATGGAGTGCCTGCGCTACATGTATCGTCTGCTCTTTCTCTTCTACATAGAGGCGCGCCCCGAGCTTGGCTACGTGCCCATCAAAAGCGAGGTATACCGCACCGGCTACAGTTTGGAGTCACTCCGTGATCTAGAGCATGTGCAGCTCACCACGGAAGAGTCACTGGTCGGTTCCTATATCCATGAGAGCCTGAGCACCTTGTTCACCATGATCTGGGAAGGCTACCGGGGTGAATATCGCAAGAATATGCACCCCCTTGGTGACGACATTCCCCGTATCGGCGAATTCGACATAGCCCCGCTCAAATCGCATCTATTCGATCCGGCGCAGACGCCTATGCTGGGCAAGGTGAAGTTCCGCAACAGCGTGCTGCTCAAAGTTATCCAGCTCATGTCGCTTTCCCGCCCCGGCAACGGCAGAGCCCGTCGTGGACGCATTTCCTACGCACAGCTCGGCATCAACCAGTTGGGTGCGGTGTACGAAGCCCTGCTTTCCTACCGTGGGTTCTTTGCACAGACCGACCTGTACGAGGTGAAAAAACCGGACGCTGAATATGACGAGCTGGAAGCCGCCTACTTTGTCAAAGGCGAAGACCTGCCCAAGTATCAGGACAACGAAAAGGTGCTGGATGACCAAGGAGAGCCGAAAAAGTACCCCAAGGGCACCTTCATTTATCGTCTTGCCGGACGCGACCGCGAAAAATCCGCTTCCTACTACACGCCGGAAGTGCTCACCCGCTGCCTTGTCAAATACGCACTCAAGGAGTTGGTGCAGGACAAGAGCGCGGATGACCTGCTCACCCTCACCATCTGCGAACCGGCCATGGGTTCCGCAGCGTTCTTGAACGAAGCCGTGAACCAGCTTGCGGAACTGTATCTGGAACGCAAGCAGCAGGAGCGCGGCGGGCGCATTCCCGTGGAGGAATACAGCCGCGAACTACAGCGCGTTAAAATGTTCATCTCAGACAACAACACCTTCGGCGTAGACCTTAACCCCGTTGCGGTGGAGCTTGCCGAGGTCAGCCTGTGGCTGAACACCATTTCGGATGAAGGACTTGTGCCGTGGTTCGGCAACCAGCTTGCCTGCGGCAACTCGCTGGTGGGAGCACGGCGTCAGGTATGGCCTTCCAGCTTCATTACCCGTGGCGCGCCCAAGGGTTCCACGTGGCAAGATGTGCCCCCCGTACGCATTGCCCCCACAGAAGAACGCAAGGCGGAACAGGTGTACCACTTCCTTCTGCCGGATGCAGGCATGGCGGAATACACCGATAAGGTCGTAAAGGACCTCGCCCCCACACAGATTAAGGAGATCAAGGACTGGAAAAAGGAGTTCACCAAGCTTTTTTCCAAGGAACATACCCAGCAGCTGCTCAAGCTCTCCCGCGCCATAGACAAGCTGTGGGCCGCCCATGCGGAAAAACAGGCAGAGCTGCGCCGCCGCACTGCCGACCCCATTCATGTGTGGGGACAGCAGGAACAATCCAGCATGCGGCAGACCTCCACCGTGCAGGAAAAAGACCGCATTCTTGCACTGGAACAGTACGCCACGGATATCCGCCACGCCACACCGTACAAGCGCCTGAAGCTGGCCATGGACTACTGGTGCGCCCTGTGGTTCTGGCCCATAGATAAGGCAGACATGCTGCCCAGCCGTGATGAATATCTTTTTGAAATGTCGCTGCTGCTGGAAGGCGAGGTCTACCAGAGCCAGTCCACCAATGGCGAAATGCTGCTGCCGGGTCTGCATCTTAAAGGCCAGAAACAGATGGAACTGCCGTTTGATCGCACCCTCGGGCTGGTGGATGTGGATGCGCTGTGCACCACGTTCCCCCGCCTGCAGATGGTGCGGGATGTAGCCGCCCGGTATCGTTTCCACCATTGGGAGCTGGAGTTTGCGGATGTTTTCCGCAAGCGCGGCGGGTTTGACCTTATTCTGGGGAACCCCCCGTGGCTCAAGATTGAATGGAACGAAGGCGGCCTGATGGGTGATTATGAGCCCGAGTTTGTGCTGCGTAAATTCAGTGCATCCAAGCTTGCATCGCTCCGCAATGAAACGCTGGAGACTTTTGGTATCCAGCAGCCATATTTGAATGAATACGTAGACGCCGCCGCTACAAAAAACTTTCTGAACGCAGCACAGAACTATCCTGATCTTAAAGGGATGCAGACCAACCTGTACAAATGCTTCCTGCCGCAGGCATGGATGCTGGGTACAGCCTCCGGCGTTTCCGGCTTCCTGCACCCGGAAGGGATTTATGATGACCCCAAGGGTGGAGCCTTGCGACGTGAAGCATTTTCCAGACTTCGCGCTCACTTCCAGTTTGTCAACGAGCTGAATTTATTTGCAGAAGTTGATCATCACGCTAAATTCAGCATCAATATTTCATCGACTCACCCCAAAAGCACCACCGGTTTTGCCCATGTTGCGACTGTATTCGCTCCATCCACAATTTATGACTGCTTTGACCACAATGGAGCAGGCCCAGCCCCAGGCATCAAGGATGACGACAGCAAGTGGAACACTGCCGGGCACAAAAGCCGCATTCTCACCATAACAGATAGTGAACTGGCCCTTTTTGCCAAGCTCTATGATTCAGAGGGTACGCCACCGCTGGAAGCGCGTTTGCCAGCCCTGCATACCGCAGAACTGATAGACGTACTGAAGAAGTTTGCAGCACAACCTAAGCGACTTGGGGATATGAGGGATGAGTACATATCCCTTGAAATGTGGCATGAAACCAATGCCCAAAAAGACGGCACCATGCGTCGTGAAACTCGCTTCCCCAATGACGCTTCTGAACTCATTTTGTCCGGGCCCCATTTCTTTGTGGGCAACCCGCTGTATAAATCCCCACGGGCGGAGTGCACACAGAACTCGCATTACGATATTCTGGACCTCACCACCCTGCCGGACGACTACCTGCCCCGCACCAACTACGTGCCCGCCTGCGATGCAGACACGTATCGCACTCGCACGCCCAAAGTGCCGTGGGGAGAGAAGAAGCCAGTTACGGAGTTTTATAGGTTTGTAAACAGAAGAATGTTTGGAACATCTGCCGAACGTTCATTAATTGCTTCTATCGCGCCACCTAATGTTGGCCATGTTCATCCAGTTCTCTCAACGACATTTTCCGACATTAAATTTTGCATTGAGTTTGCAGCATGCTGTGCTTCAAGCTCATACGATTTTTTTCTAAAAAGCACCGGTAAAAGTGATGTATACGAATCAACACTAAGAACATTCCCTTTAATAGTATCCACGAATAATACAAATCGATACCTTACCCTAGCTTGCGTAACAACTCACTATGCAACGCTATGGCAAGAATGCTTCTCTATATCCATGACCGATGAGCGTTGGACCAAAAAAGACCCGCGTCTTCCCAACAACTTCTTTGCCAACCTTACCCCCGTATGGACGCGCGATTGCGCACTGCGCACGGACTACGCCCGCCGGCAAGCGCTGGTGGAGATAGACGTGCTTGTGGCCCTGGAGTTGGGTATGACTCTGGATGAGCTTAAGACCATCTACCGAGTTCAGTTCCCTGTCATGCGCCAGTATGAAGCGGATACGTGGTACGACGCCAACGGACGCATTGTGTTCACGGCATCCAAGGGTCTCATAGGCGTGGGGCTGCCCCGAAAGGCGAACAAAAAGGACGCCATATACGGCATTCACACACCACATAGGCAGGAAGAGAACATTCCTCTTGGCTGGGAAGACATTCAGGGCGTGAAAGAAGGCACGGTCACCAAGACCGTTGAAGACGACACCCTGCCGGGAGGACCGGTTATGCGCACCATTACCTACGTTGCGCCCTTTGACCGCTGCGACAGAGAGCAAGACTACGAAACCGCATGGACTGTATTCAGCGAGAGAGATATAAATAATGCCAAGTGAAATTAATATCTACTGCGACGAAAGTTGCCATTTAGAGAATGACGGAATCCCAATCATGGTGTTAGGAGCTTTAAGCTGCCCCAAAGACAAAATACACTCTGTGTCTCGAGCAATTCGTGACATTAAAAGCAGGCATGGACTGTCGACAAGCATAGAGGTTAAATGGAGCAAAGTTTCACCGGCTGGAGTTGCTTTCTACCACGACCTCATCCGTGTTTTTTTTGAAACACCTTACCTTGAATTCAGAGCTCTTGTTGTTGAAGATAAAAACAACCTTGATCACAATAGATTCAACCAAACACATGATGACTGGTATTACAAAATGTACTTTGATCTACTCAAAGTCATAATCGCCCCCCAACAACACACCTACAACATATATCTTGGCTACAAAGACACCCAAGGCTCTGTAAAAGTGCAACGCCTGCACAATTACCTTGCCAATGCGCACTATGACTTTTCAAGAGAAATTATAAGAAAAATACAATTAATTCGATCAGATGAAGGAGAACTCCTTCCCTTGGCCGACCTGCTTATCGGTGCCGTTGCATATGCCAACCGTGAACTTGAGGGAAGCGAGGGCAAGCTCTCCATCCTGCGCCACATCCGTCAGACATCTGGATACTCCTTAACTCGTACCACCCTTCTTAGAGAAAGGAAGATGAATATCTTCAAATGGTCGGCGCAAAGGGGGCTCCAAAATGGCATATGATTGGCTCCCAGATATTTATCCGTTTACTGCGTGCAACAATGATTGGGCTAGGTATTGTGACCAACTCTACGCCTTTTTCCATGCTGATTTCATACATTCGAAGCCAATATTTGAAACACTTTCAGTTAACACGAAGCGTCACCCGGAACATGACGATAAGGCCGCAACTTTTTGGCACATTATTTCCGAAGGAAGCCACGAAGAAGAGCGGACACCTGATCTTCGGAGATGCGAACGGATTCGGTGGCCTCGACCGGTGATAGAAAACTCACACGAAGTAAAGGTTTGGGAAAATGATAGAAAAGGGCAAAAAAATATTTGTATATGGGCAGAAGAAGAAGATTACTTAGTCATCTTGAGAAAAAGGGAGGGGTACTTCCTTTTTTGGACGGCTTACCCTGTCATTCAAGAACACAGGAAGAGAAAGCTTGAGAAGGAATATCAAGACTTTCAAGCAATCCAAAATGCAAACGCCGCCACACACCAAGGTGCATGACGGCATCGTTACTCTTTCTACTCATGGCAGATGAGCTACTAAGAATATAGACAGCACCCTGAGTTGTGTCAACAACTCCCTACATATCATATTCAAGCTTGATAATCGAGGACGGCATGCTCCCCGCAGTTACGGCTACACAAATACAGCAAGGCCTCAAAGACTTTCTGACCACGAACTTCTCCATCTCCTCGCCCTACTTCAACGAGCTGCTGGAGGAATTCATCCGTAACGGCAATGCCTTCAAGGGGCCGTACCTGTCTCTCGGGCTGCCCTTTGCCAAAGGGACACGCGGGGCGGACTGCTTTCCGGAACTGCGACTCAAATACCCGCCATACCTGCATCAGGAGCAGGCGTTTGAGAGGCTTTCCGGCTCCGATCCTGCTTCCACGCTTGTAGCGACGGGAACCGGTTCCGGTAAAACGGAATGTTTTCTGTATCCCGTGCTCGACTACTGCCGCCAGCATGCCCACAAGCGCGGCATAAAGGCCATTCTCATCTACCCCATGAACGCGCTGGCCACCGACCAGGCGCGGCGTATTGCGGAATTCATACACTCTACCCCTTCGCTCAACGGCATGGTACGGGCCGGTTTGTACGTGGGCCAGCGTGAGGCGCAGCCCAAAAAGATCATGGGCGAGCACCACGTCATTACGGACAAGGATGTCATCCGCACTTCGCCGCCCGACATTCTGCTCACCAACTACAAGATGCTGGACTATATGCTCGTGCGGCATCAGGACCGCAATTTGTGGCAGCTCAATGAACCGGATACGCTCAAGTATTTGGTGGTGGACGAACTGCACACCTTTGACGGTGCACAGGGTACGGACCTTGCCTGCCTGGTACGACGACTCAAGGCGCGGCTGAACACCCCGGCCAACGGGTTGTGCTGCGTGGGCACATCCGCCACCCTCGGTTCCGATGCGGGCATCAAGCACCTGCTGCAGTATGCAGAAGATGTATTCGGCGAGCCCTTTGACGAAACAGCCATCATCCGGGAGCACCGCGTCAGCGCTGTGGAGTTTCTTGGCGACGGCGTCATCCGCCACGCCATGCCGCCGCTGCCTTCCGACCTGGAAAGTCTGGGTCCTGAAAACCATCCTACGCCGGGGGCCTATCTTTCAACCCAATACGGCCTCTGGTTCGACCCGGACTCCATCAAAAATGGTGTTTCCACTGAGCAAATACAGGCTATTCAGGACAACCCGTTCAGGGTCCGCCTTGGCGCTGAACTGAAGGAACACCTGTTTTTCCAGAATCTGGTACGAGAAATAAAAGGGGACATCAAGGACTTCAGCGAACTGCTGGAAACCATGCGCCCCTTCTTCCGTGGCATTACCGGAGCGACCGAAGAATACCGTTCGCTGGTCCTGCTGAGCCTACTCTCACTCATCAGCCACGCCCGCCGCACGATCACCATAGAGAACGACGGACAGTTGAAGGACGTCATTCTGCCCTTCCTCAACGTGCGCATGCAGTTCTGGCTCCGCGAACTGGCCCGAATGGTCGTCAGTGTGGATGCCAAAGACGCAACCACAGGAAAGCAGCCTGTGCTGCGTTTTTCCACCGACCTGCCAGAGGAATCTCCCACACAGTTCCTGCCCCTTGTTCATTGTCGTGAATGTGGCGCCTCCGGCTGGCTGGGCCTCACGGATATCAGCCGGGGCTACTATCGCACCGAACTGCAGCCCATTTACGCCAGCTTCTTCAAAAAGAAGGACAGCAACTTCCGCCTGTTCTTCCCGGACGTGGCGGAAGCAAAAGAAGCGAATGGAGAAGGTGCGGAATGTTTTATCTGCGGCTCATGCAGGGCCATCCATCCCTACAAGTCCGAGAATGGAACCTGCCGCAAGTGTCATAGCCCCAACATCATCAAGGTGTTCATTCCGAACAACTCTTCCAAGGACTGCCCGTTCTGCAAAGCCCGCAGCAGCATGCTGCTGGTTGGTGCGCGTGCCGCCAGCCTTACCAGCGCCATCATTTCCCTGCTGTACGCCAGTCATTTCAATGATGACAAAAAGCTCATCACCTTCTCGGACAACGTGCAGGACGCTTCGCACCGCGCAGGTTTCTTCGGGGCCCGCACGTACGGGTTCACGCTCCGCTCCGCCATGCAGCAGTGCCTCCAGCACCAAGTCAGTGAGAGTACATTGGCCGCGTTCCCTGCCAGCTTCTCGGCATTCTGGAAAAATGCGCTTACCACGCCAGAATACCTTGCCACCTTCATCCATCCCGGCATGGAATGGCGGCAGGACTATGACCTGCTGAAGAAGAATGGCGAACTCCCCGCTACCTCCAAGCTGTCCGCAGACATAGACCGGCGTCTGGAATGGGAAATATATTCCAACTACAGCCTGTATTCCAGAATCGGAAGAACGCTGGAAAAAACCTCCGCTTCCATTGCCTATCCCCAACCGGATCTGATTACAGAAGCTACGGAGCGGCTGACGCCTGTGCTACTGAATGAATATGAGGAGCTGCGGGACATCACTCCGGAGCAGGTACGCATTTTCATTACCGGCATAATTACGCACCTGCGCCAAAATGGCGCAGTGTGGCTGCCGATATTAGGCGGCTACATGCAGGATTGGGGAAAACCGTACCGAATGTCACAACAGCACATACCGTGGATGCCTGCGTTCGGCCCGCAGCACAAGCTCCCCCGCCTGTTGACAAACCGTGCTGGCGTGGAACGCTTTGAACAGGTTTTCAAGCATTCAGGCAACAAGCTCACGTGGTGCACCATGTGGGCTACCAAGAATTTTGCGCGCCTGAAAAGTCTGGGTATTAGCCTGACACAGGGGATATATGACAGAACGCTGGCAGCGCTCAGAGACTGCAACCTGATTATCGAAATGGATGTGGAGAACAGGGGCCAGAACCACAAGGTGTGGGCGCTCAATCCCTCATCCTTGCTGCTGACTACGCAGGTAACACAATACCGTTGCAACCCGTGTGGCCATGGTCTTTCCGCCGCTTCTGCTGAAGATGCAACATGGACGGAAGCGCCATGCCACAGACACGGCTGCACCGGAAAATACGCCCCGCTACCCTCAAAGCAGGACTATTACGGTAAGCTGTACTGCATGGGAGACATTACCCGCCTGTTTACGGCCGAGCATACTGGCCTGCTCACACGTGATGAACGGGAAGCGACAGAAGACACGTTCAAAAGCTCCGGCGAAAAACGGCAGCCATGGTTCCCCAACCTGCTCTCCTGTACTCCCACATTGGAAATGGGCATTGATATTGGCGACCTGTCGTCCACAGTGCAATGCTCTGTTCCCCCGTCACAGTCCAATTACCTGCAGCGCATAGGCCGCGCAGGCCGTAAGGACGGAAACGCGCTGAACGTCACCATTGCCAATGCCAAGCCCCACGACCTCTATTTCTTCGAAAGCCCCAACGTCATGATGGCGGGTGACGTTGAATCGCCCGGCGTCTTCCTCAATGCCTCCGCCGTGCTGGAACGCCAGCTTACTGCCTACTGTCTTGATCGCTGGGTAATGACAGGCATTACGGAACGGGACATCCCCGACAAGCTTGTCTCTGCCATCAGCGCCGTTGAAAAACGCAATGAGCAGGCGTTTCCCTACAACTTCCTTCGATTCATTGAAACGAATGCAACCGACCTGCTGGACCGCTTTCTGAGTATCTTCGAGGGCAAGCTGTCAACTGACGCACAAAAACATCTGTACGTTTTCATTCATGGCAGGACCGGAGGCGAAGGCGACATGGCCGAACTGCCGCCGTTGTCATGGAAGATTGTCGAAGGCATTGGCCGCATTTTGAAGGAAAGGAACTCCCTGCGCAAAAAGGCCAGCAAAGGGACGGAAGAAGTCAAAAAACTTGAGGCAGACCCAACAGGCGGCGAGGCTACCAAAGAACGCATTCAGGAACTGAAGCGGGAAGTAGCAGCGCTCCGTTCACTTGCATCCGCCATAGGCCAAAAAAATATCTTCAACTTCTTCACCGACGAAGGGCTGATCCCCAACTACGCCTTCCCAGAACAAGGCGTCACGCTGCATTCCATCATCTATCGAAAGAAAGATAAGGCAGATGAAAATGGCAACTACGATGTGAATACCTTTGAGTATGAGCGGGCTGCGCAAAACGCCCTGACAGAATTCGCCCTGGGTAATACTTTTTACGCAGGCAAACGCAAAGTAACCATCGATCAGGTGGATATCGAAACCTCAGAAGTGACTGCTTGGCGTCTTTGCCCTGAGTGTTCGTATTCTGTTGCCGTTGCCCAGAGCGATGGCCCCGGCCCATGCCCGAATTGCGGGTCAGAACTATACGCCGATGCGGGGCAAAAGCGCCAGATGCTCCGAATGTCACAAGTGTTCGCCACCACATCTGAACAGCAAAGCCGTGTTGCGGACGATTCAGACTCCCGGGAACCGCAGTTCTACGTGCGCCAACTGCTCGTTGGCTATAGCCCGCAGGACGTGACCGAGGCCTGGAGGCTGGATACGGAAGAAACCGTTTTCGGTTATGCATTCCTCTCCCGCGCAAATTTCCGAGAGATCAACTTCGGAGAATTTGCCGATGATGAAAACGGCCTTTCAGTTGCAGGCATAGACACACCGAAAAAAGGGTTCCGGATATGTGCGCAATGCGGAAAGCTGCTCCCGTTAAACAGTGGCCCCAAGGATCACGCCTGGGGTTGTTCCTCCCGCAAGGAAGGGACAAAGGAGTCCGTGCTGGACTGTGTGTACCTCTACCGGGACTTCAACTCCGAAGCGATCAAGATACTGCTGCCCTTTACCGGCATGTGGAAGGCATCCGCAGAGCTGGAATCGTTCATTGCAGCCTTCAACCTCGGCCTGCGCCTGAGATTTGGGGGCTCCATCAGCCACCTGCGTAGCACGCTGCACACAGAGCCGGACACGCAGGAACGGGCACTGCGCAAGCAATACCTTGTCATTTATGACTCGGTCCCCGGAGGTACAGGCTACCTTAAGGAGCTGATGCGCGATGCGCGTATCATCGAAGTCCTTGAAATGGCATACCAACATCTCACACACTGCAGCTGTGGTGAAAAACAGGAATTGGATGGTTGCTACCGCTGCCTCTTGGCATACCGTAACAGCTCACAAATGCGGGCAATTTCCAAACAGAAAGCCATAGAAATTCTTGAACAGATACTGAAGAATAAGAGCAAGCTCGTTCCGGCGAAGGATCTTCAGTCTGTGTCCCTAGGCTCGTTGTTCGAATCTGAACTGGAAGTCAGGTTTATTGAGGCTCTCCGCCGCCAGAACTCTGAACATCTGCGGGTGAAACTTGTACGGCAGATCGTAAACGGTCGCGAAGGCTTTTTCTTAGAAATCGGTGAGTCGCGGTGGTTCATCGAACAGCAGGTAGATCTTGGTCCCGAGAAAGGAGTCGCAATCCATAGCCGAGCAGACTTTGTCTTTACTCCTGCCCGGTCACAAATGCCGTCCCAACCCGTTGTCGTATATACGGACGGGTTTACATGGCACAAGAACCGACTGGGGCAGGATATGGCGCAACGCATGGCCATTGTCCGTTCAGGTCGCTATGTCGTTTGGTCGTTAACATTCCATGATGTGCAGGAAGTATTCGACAACAAGCCATTCCCGGCTCCGGACTACATAAAGAACTGGTCTGCTGACGCGAAGGACATCATCTGGGAGCGAATATGCCCAGACAAGCAAATGCGCTTTGAAAACATGACCAGCTTCCGGATGTTCATCCGTTTTCTTACCACCCCGGAAAACAACGCATGGAAAACAGCAGCGAATGCATATGCCATGTGCGGTGTAACCACCCCTGTCACCAGCCGTGAAGAGGCTCTCAAAACGGTTACCCGCTATATTCCTGAAACACTTACACAAGCAGCCCTGCTGGATAGTACGGCTCTGTTTGGCCACCATGAATCGCCACAAACACACCGTTTCTTCTCGGCCGTACAGAAACCACAATCAAGCTCCGCAGCACTCTGCCTTATCGATTCGGAGGAGATCAGGGAGAGCAAGGAATTTGAAGGCGAATGGACTGCATTCTTACGAGGCTACAACCTGTTTCAATTTCTGGAGCATTCCGCAGCCATTGCACAATCCGGAATCGAAGCGGGGCTGTATGACGATCTGCTTGAAAAACAACCTGAAGCAGACACCGAACGCAAGGATACCGAACAGCAGGCAGAATGGGACGAGCTTAGCGAATTACTCTCGCCAGAGTTCCACCCCATCTTGGCAAAACTCATTGAAGCGCGTGCCCCTGTGCCGGAAGTTGGCATAGAAGTGACAAGTGACGGAGTCGTTCTTGGCGAGCTCGAACTCGCATGGCCCACGAAAAACGTAGGCATCGTCACCGAGGACTATGCTCATCTTCAAAATGAAGCCCGTCTGACTGAGTGGACGCTTTACAATCTCGCAGACGCCGAGAAGACATTCTCTGAGCTGCTTACTCAAATAGCATAAGGACATGTCATGTCTATGAACAACATTTCCATCGCCGTTTCTGCTGACTTCTTTACAGCATTTGCCCAGATCCCCAAGCGCCAGCAGACCAAGGTACTAGAGTTTGTAAACAAATTCAGAACTGACCCAAGATCGTCAGGGATTAACTACGAGAAAATTAACGCAGCACGCGACAAGAACCTGCGCTCCGTCAGAATTGACAATACCTATCGCGGAATCGTCATGAAACCGGAGAATGGTAACGTTTACCTACTTCTTTGGGTCGACCATCATGATAAAGCCTACGAATGGGCCAAAGACCGCCGCTGTGACATAAACCCGGAAACAGGCTGTATTCAAATTTATGTTGTCGATGAAGTACTCGCACCTGCGGAGACTCCTGCCGTAGAGCTGCCCTGCCTTTTCGCCGGAATTCGAGATCGCGATTTTCTTAGACTTGGCGTGCCTGAGCCGCAACTGGAACTGATAAAAAGAATACACGCCATCGAAGACCTGGAATCCCTTAAGCCTTCCTTACCCGTGGACTCCTTTGAAGCCCTTACGTTCCTCGCGCAAGGCGATCCGCTGGAAGAAGTCTTAACCGTAATCGACTCATATAAAGGCAATGCGAAACATGTGAATACAGAAGATTTTGCGACAGCCCTACTCAACCCGATTTCGCTGCAAAAATTCTCTGTAGATCCTTCAGAACAAGAGCTGGAAGCTATGCTTCGTGCCCCTCTAGAAAAGTGGCGTGTATTCCTGCACCCCTCCCAGCGCAGCCTCGTCGAAAAAGATTGGAACGGAGCGGTTCGGCTTCTTGGAGGAGCCGGAACTGGTAAAACTGTTGTTGCTCTGCACCGTGCTAAATGGCTTGCCGAGAACAAATGCAACGATGGAGATCGAATCCTTCTTACAACCTTTACCAAAAACTTGGCAGCGGATATTGAGAGCAACCTCAAGACTATTTGCTCCCGAAAATCTCTTGAACGAATTCATGTTGTTAACCTTGATAAATGGGTGAACGACTTCCTTCGTCAAAACGACTTCCGTTTCGAAATTGATTACGGCTCTCGTACAGCCCCCCTCTGGGAACATGCATTCGAAGCCTTGCCACCGGAAGCGACGGAACGGTTCAGCCGCAGTTTTTTCCGTGAAGAATGGGAAAACATTATCCAGCCGGAAGGAATTACAACTCTCGCTGAGTATTTCAAGGCCTCAAGATCAGGAAGAGGAACTCCGATGGGGCGGAAGGAACGGCAGCTCATCTGGCCTATATTTGAGGAATACCGCATTGCCCTGGACGAACACCGTCTTCGTGAGCCCGCTGATGCCATGCGAGAGGTAAGACACTTACTCCAAGGGATGCAACGGAAGCCATACCGGTATATCATCATCGATGAAGCACAGGATATGAGTAAACAGGCTTTTTTACTCATCCGATCCATGGCCCCCGAAGGCAGTAACGATCTCTTTATAACTGGGGATGCTCACCAGCGTATATATGGGAATAAGGTTGTATTGGGGCAATGCGGGATCAATATCAGGGGCAGGGGTAAAAAACTCCGCATTAACTATCGCACCACTGAAGAAATCAGAAATTGGGCCACTGCCATCATGCATGGGGTACATGTAGATGACCTTGATGGAGATTTGGACTCTAACGACCAAGATGTCTCCCTCATGCACGGGGAACGTCCTGATATCCGCATGTTCCAAGACATACATGGGGAAACCGATGCCCTGGCGAACTACATTTCCTCACTTATCCAGCATGAAATACCGTTAAATGACATATGTCTCGTGGCTAGAACGACTAAACTTGTTGACGCTTACTCCCAACTGCTTAGGGACAAGGGCATAAAGATTTTTCCAATTCAAAGATCGCAGGTCGATGACAGGTCTGTAGATGGAGTGCGCGTCGCAACGATCCACCGCGTAAAGGGACTGGAATTCAACGTAATGATTATTGCAGGAGCAAATGATGAAAACCTTGCTCCTGCAGGGCCCTCCTCTGATGACCAGACGATAAAGCGCCTTAAACGAGATAGGGAACAAGCCCTGCTTTACGTGGCAGCAACGCGCGCCAAGAAGCATCTCCTCATTACAGGATATGGTCGTCCATATGCCCTGTTTAGCACTTCAGACAAGCGTCATGAGTAACACTAATAACCCATCTGACAGGAACAAAGGCAGCAGGTATCAGTTCCAAAAATTTGCACAACGGGTTTATTTTGTAGCAGACTACCATATTCAAATGCTTGTATTGCAATGCCCTTCCCCCAACTAGGCAACTCTGACATTATGGTGACGGATGGAGGCCCTCTGCCAATGAACCGGGTGTGAGCATTTTTATACGATAGAGTCGTAAGCACTCCCTCCATCTTTACTTATCCTGCTTTGCTATAGGGGGACAGCCAAGATGAGAAATAGCGTGGAGCCTAAAACAGATAGGACAAACATAGGACAGATATAGGCCAAATCCGCTACTGGCGCGGCCTTCTAGTGAGTATAGGTCGACTGTTTCGGATAAAAAGAAGGGCGAAATCCAAAATGAGAAAAACTCTGGATTTCGCCCTTCTTTGTACACCCAAAATGAGAAATATGTTTGATGAGAAACGTTATTCTTGTGGGATCTTCTTTTCTGGGGTGGC
>NZ_JBKEBF010000005.1:0-80888 GCF_047973035.1 Oleidesulfovibrio sp. | reverse complement strand
TGCGCGCTTCTTCTCTCCGTAAAAAACTTGCCGCCGATACTTTGGCGCAAACACTACGTGGTATTTGCAGTTCCATTTTGTGTGGGCTAAACTCTTAGTGTCACCCATTGTGGCCTCCTTTTGATTTGCCACCTGCAGTTGCCAGACCGCAGGGATTAGTTAGCAAATCAAAAGGAGTTTTACTAATATCTCTATAGCTTTAAGCTTTACGGAACCCCCCGCCTAGCGGGGGGTTTTCTGCATACAAAAAGCCCGCGCCAAAATGGCGCGGGCTTACTTGATTCGAGAATGACAACTACAGTGAAAAGCGCGCAGCTACAGGCATTCTCCAGCCGGAGCCGAATGCCCTGTCTGTGACCTTCAGACCTGGCGGAGCCTGACGTCTTTTAAACTCCGCACGGCGGACAAGGCCGATAATCCGCTCCACAGTAGTCCGTTCATGTCCTGATGCGACGATACTGTCCACACCCTGCTTGCCGACGATATGCCGCTCAAGAATATCATCCAGCACGTCATACTCCGGCAGGGAGTCCACATCCTTCTGATCAGGACGTAATTCCGCAGAGGGTGCTTTTTCCAGAATTTCAACAGGTACAACGTCTCTGCCTTCTCTGGCATTAAGCCAACGGCAGACTGCATACACCATGGTTTTGGGCAAATCGGCAATAACGCCCAGACCGCCCGCCATGTCACCGTATATGGTGCAATACCCTACTGCCAGTTCAGACTTATTGCCGGTAGTTAAAAGAACCTTACCGAACTTGTTGGACATGGCCATGACAAGGTTACCCCTGATACGCGACTGGATATTTTCTTCTGTCACATCCTGAACGTATCCGGAAAACGGCTCAGCCAGAGCGGCATCAAATTGCTGCATCAGCTGTTCAATTGGGACGGTGTACGATGCAATGCCAAGGTTGCGAACCAACTGCTCTGAATCTTCTACACTGCCACGGCTGGAATACGGTGAAGGCATCAAAACGCCAAGAACGTTTTCCGGCCCCAATGCCTCTGCGGCAATGCAGGCCACGAGTGCGGAATCAATACCGCCTGACAGCCCGAGAATCGCACCGCGAAATCCGCACTTTGCTGCGTAGTCCCGCGTGCCCAGCACCAGTGCCTGCCATATCTGGGCTTCAGGCTCCGGTGCATCCGGAGCAATACTCCCGTCTGCTGCAAAAACATCCGCAATCAGAATCTGCTCTGCAAATCCGGCTGCCCGTGCGGCAAGTTTGCCTTGTGCATTCAGCACCATACTTTTACCGGCAAAGATCAGGTCGTCATTTCCGCCGACCTGATTCACGTAAACAACCGGCGCCCCGGCACGAGCTGCAACGGCACCAAGCATGGCTTCGCGCTTTACCTGCTTGCCGAGAGTAAAGGGAGAGGCGGACAAATTGACAATGATATCGACGCCGCCAGCTATCAAAGCAGCAACGGGGTCTTCGGCATAACGCCTGCTGTCACCCCAGTAATCTTTGTCGTTCCAGATATCTTCGCAAATGGTTACGCCGATGCGCTTATCGCCAACAACTATATGCCCGCATTCTTCCGAAGGCGAAAAGTACCGGCGTTCGTCAAACACATCATACGTAGGAAGAAGAACCTTAGTGCCGACCACACAGGCTTTTCCGTCTTCCAGCAGCACCGCGCCGTTACGCACAGTACCGCTGCAGTCGCCGGGCACAACAACAGGTGCGCCGACCAATACCGGACAGCAGGGTTTCAGAGCCTGAGCCAAAGCTTCCAGTCGGCTCCAGCAGGCCTCCACGAAATCTTCCATCAACAGAAGATCACGCGGCGGGTACCCGCACACAGCGAGTTCCGGCGTCACACACAGTTCCGCCCCGCTGCCAGAGGCATCCATCACAGCCTCTGCGATAGCCTTGGCGTTGCCTGCGATATCACCGACAACAGAGTTCAGTTGCAACAGCGCGATACGCATCTACAGCATATCCGACATGGTATAGAGTTTTCCGGGCTCGCAGCCTGTAATCCACTTGGCAGCCCTGATGGCACCGGATGCAAACATTTCACGCGAATGCGCCTGATGGGTAATCTCAATCCGCTCACCCGGCCCCATGGCATACACAGTATGCACACCAACCACATCGCCGCCGCGAATGGTCTGAATGCCGATTTCCTTTTGCGGACGCTCACCGATAATTCCTTCACGGTGATAGTTGGCAACTTCGCCAAGATCCCACTTTCTGGCTTCGGCAAGACATTCAGCAAGGCGCAAGGCTGTACCGCTGGGAGAATCTTTTTTCTTGTTGTGGTGCAGTTCGACCATTTCAAGATCGTACTGTTCGCCAAGCAACGTCACCAGTTGGGGCAGAATCTTAAGCAGAACGTTCACCCCGAGGCTCATATTGGGAGCCCAGAACACAGGAGCTTTTTCAGCGCTTTTTGCCAATTCTGCTTTCTGCTCTTCAGTAAGGCCGGTTGTGCCTATGATAATTCCGTTACCATGCTTTGCGCATGCGGCAGCATTGGCAACGCTGGCCTCCGGAGCAGTAAAATCAATAACCACAGCCCCGGGAAACTCGGGCAGTACCGCGTCAAGGGAGTCAGCAACCTTGCAATTCCAATGTGCAAGCCCTTCGCAGTGGCCTTTACGCTCAACAACAGCCACAAGTTCGCAATCTTCATCAGCCCGAACCAGACCCGCTATGGTTGCTCCCATTCGCCCGCTGGCTCCCATCACAATAACGGAAACACTCATGCTGTCCTCCTCCGGTCTATCGTCTGCTACAAGTTAAGCAGACTATGTTCATAGCTATT
Source organism: Oleidesulfovibrio sp. (assembly GCF_047973035.1). Taxonomy (NCBI): domain Bacteria; kingdom Pseudomonadati; phylum Thermodesulfobacteriota; class Desulfovibrionia; order Desulfovibrionales; family Desulfovibrionaceae; genus Oleidesulfovibrio; species Oleidesulfovibrio sp. The sequence goes on along the minus strand of NZ_JBKEBF010000005.1, from coordinate 78,104 downwards.
GTTCGTTTTTTCAACAGTCGTATCTTTTACGGTAGTCATGTCCAGAAATTCATCTTCAGTAAGCACGGTTATACCTAGTCCGCGTGCCTTTTCAAGCTTACTTCCGGGCTTCTCACCCACTATCAGCACGTCAAGCTTTGCAGACACACTGCTTACCACAACGGCACCGGCGGCTTCAGCCTTGCTTTTTGCCTCACCTCTGGTCATGCGGGCAAGCGAACCTGTAAACAACACCTTTTTGCCCGTCAGCGCAGTGCTGACAGCCTCAGAAGCTTCACGCTTTTCCACCTTCGGCCACAAGCCCATCTGCTTGAATTCCAGAAGCAAAGCTCTGTTGCTGTCGTTGGCAAAAAACGCCTTGATAGAGTTTGCAACTTCACCGCCAATATCATTCAGCGATTGCAGAGTTTCTGCCTCTGCCTGCATCAAAGCGTCCATGGAGCCAAAATACTCGGCAAGCGTTCTGGCTGTCTGTTCACCAACGTGACGAATGCCCAGCGCGCAAATAAAGCGCTGCAAGGTTGATTCATTACGGGCCGTTTCAAAAGCTTCGAGAAAATTAGAAGCCAGTTTTTCGCCCATACGTTCCATACCAAGCAGTTCGTCGCGGCTGATGCGGAACAGGTCAACCGGCGAAGTGACTTTACCGGTATCAACAAGCTGCTCAATCCACTTGCGCCCCACGCCTCCGATATCAAGTCCGGCTTTGGACACAAAGTGAATAATCGCCTGTTTGCGAACCGCAGGACAATTAATGTTGGTACACCGCCAAGCAGCTTCCCCCTCGCCCCGCGCTGCATCGCTGCTGCATACAGGGCACACCGCGGGAAATACATATTCTGTTTCCGTTCCGGTTCGTTCTTCCACAACAGCTCGCACAACTTCGGGAATAACATCCCCCGCACGCTGCACGATTACCGTATCACCAAGCATCAGCTGCTTGGCGCGAATTTCATCTTCGTTATGCAGAGTGGCACTTGATACAGTCACGCCGCCCACGGTTACAGGCTCAAGCTCTGCCACAGGAGTCAAAACGCCTGTACGTCCGACCTGAATACGGATGTCTTTCAATTTCGTACGGGCCTGATGCGCAGGAAATTTAAGCGCAATGGCCCAACGCGGCGCTCTGGCTGTAAAGCCTAAGGCTTCCTGCAGATCAAGGTCATCCAGCTTAGCGACAACTCCGTCAATTTCATACGGCAGTTCATTTCGGGCAGCGGCAAGTTCGTCAAAAGCAGCTTCCACTTCTGCAGGGGTGGAGCACATACGCCCTTGCTGCGGAATAGCAAAGCCCAGATTTTTGAGTCCCTGCATAATCGCCTGTTGCGAACGCCAGCGGACAGCACCATCAGGCCAGACAACCTGTCCGATGCCGTACGCCATAAAACGCAAGGGGCGCCCCGCCGCAACAGAAGAATCCAGCTGCCGCACAGAACCCGCTGCCGCATTGCGCGGATTAGCAAAAACCTTCTCTCTCCGCTGCTGCTGGCGGGCATTAAGCGTTTCAAATTCCTTACGGGTGATGATCACTTCGCCGCGGACTTCAAGGCGGGCGGGAACAGCCTCGTCACTGTTCAACCGCTGGCGCACATTGCGCACAGTTCGCATGGTATGAGTCACATCTTCACCAGTGGTACCGTCCCCTCGGGTGATAGCCGCAGTAAAGACACCGTCTTCGTAAATCAGCTCCATGGCAAGACCATCCATCTTGGGGTCTACCCAGAACTCAAGCGGAGCATCAGGTTCCAGCCGCTTTACCCGATCAACAAATTCACGAAACTCCTCAACTCCGAACGCATTATCAAGGCTGTACATACGCATGGAGTGTGTCCGCGGCTGCAAGCCGTCCAAAATCTCGCCGCCCACCTTACGGGTGGGAGATGCCGGGTCGGCCAACTCCGGATGTTCTGTTTCAAGCTGCTGCAACTCCTTGAACAGAACATCATATTCAGCATCAGTCACTTCAGGGGCATCCAGCACGTAATAACGATGCCCGTGGTACTCAACAAGCTTACGCAACTCTTCCATGCGCTTTGCAACACTTACCAGATCCTGACTCACAGGAACTCCTCATCAATAAACTGCCGCTTGTATGCGGCAAGCGTATTTTTATAGTCAGGCCCCAGACGAGCAGTAAGATAGTCATGCTCCGCCGCAGCCGCTTTAAGTAAAAAACCTTCAATCTTTCCGGCTGTAGAATGGTATGTGTGCCTGACAACAACACCGTGATCAACAATAACAGACCACCCTGCCCGATGCGCCTGCAGTGAAAACCACATATCCACGCCATAGCCATAAGCGTTGCCTTCGTAGTCCACACCGCCAAGCGCCTGCCAGCAGTCTATATTAATCAACGGGGCAATGCCGTCCACAAAGGGCACACGCCGGAACTGGTAGCGTGCATCGGCTATCATATGTTCATGATACGGGCTGCGCACCACGGCGGGTGCATATACGCCGACAGAAGCTATGCGTTTCTGCATCCGCTTTATGCGGACTTCTGCTCTGTCAAGAACAGGCGGCGGTGTCTCAAAAAGAATGTCATTATTCAAAAACCACAGGTGCGTGTATCCGAGCCGCTGAACCGAAGCAAGAGCATATTCCAGTGCTCCGGCCCAGTATAGATTCCGGTCAGTCCGATGCCACGCCCCTTCAAAAGGCTGCGGGGCATGATTATCAAGAACCAGAATATCATCAGCCCGCTTGGGGTCCGCACCCAGCAGCTGCGCATACAAACGCCCTGTCAATTGCGGGCTGCCATAATGTAAAATGACAATCGCAGTGCGCATATGCGGCTACAGTACGCTCTGAAATGCTGCAAGGTTATCTGTAGAACCAACCACAATAAGAGTATGCCCTGCCTTAATGACAAAATCCGATGCCGGATTGAAATGCATATTGCCTTCACTATCCTTCACAGCAATGACAATCAGATTGAAACGGGCGCGTATACCGGAATCCATTAACGCCTTACCCGTCAGTTCAGAGTCAGAATTAATCAGCAGTTCTTCCATTTGAATATCCATCCCGCCCCCGCGCTGCGTAAGTTCCACAAAGCTTGTTACTGTGGGGCGCAGGACAGACTGGGCCATGCGCAGGCCACCAATGCGATGCGGCAACAGAACCTTATCGGCTCCGGCATGCTGAAGCTTGCTGATATGCGATTCGGCACCTGCTCTGGCAACAATATGCAGGTCAGGATTAAACTGGCGGGCGCTAAGAACTACATACACATTGGCGGAATCAAGCTCCAGAGCAGCGATCAGATTGCTTGCATGGCGTATATTGGCTTCTTCCAGAACCTGATCAGAGGTAGCGTCGCCGCAAAGGTGCAAAATCCCCTGTTCATCAAGCAACTTCACGCTTTCAATATCCTGTTCGATAACGACTACCGAACCGCCCTCATGCATTATTTCCTCTGCAACAACCCGCCCGATGCGGCCATAGCCGCAAACGATGCTATGCCCTCTTAATTTGGCAATGGACTTAAGCACCCTGCGCCTCCCGAAAGCTTTAAAAAATTTCCCTTCCACCAGCATCTGCGAAAATGCACCCAGAATAAAAGCAAAGTTTCCAACGCCGGTTAATATCAGAACAGTTGTAAGGATACGCCCCTGCGTAGACATGGGATGCACTTCCTGAAAGCCCACCGTGGACAGTGTGATAACCACCATGTAGCAGCTATCCCAAAAGTCCCAGCCTTCGATATGCATGTACGCAAATACAGCAACAAAAAAGACCACAAACATGCTGAGCTGGCTGATAACCAGAGGCCAGAACGTGCCGACTTTATTGCGCATCCTGATTATACGCGCTCGCAGTTTTGTATTTTCCATATATGTTCCGGTGGAATAGTTCTGATCAACCTTGCTGGATCAGCCGTTCTCGAAGCAGTTTGATCCGATCACGCAGGTCTGCAGCTTTTTCAAATTCAAGGTCACGGGCAGCTTCGCGCATCTCTCGTTCAATGCGCTGAATAAGTTTACCCAACTCCTCTGCGCTGATGCCGTAACTTGCACTATCTTCTGGCGTTTCTGCAACACGGGAACCTGCTGCCTGCCTGCCGCGGCCTTTCCCTTTGCCTTTGCCGGAAGATTGCGAATCCGAGTACAGCGAGTCAAAAGGTGTATCCAGAGACTTGCGGATTGTTACCGGAGTAATGCCGTGCTCTTCATTATATTGAGACTGCTTTTCGCGCCTGCGTTCTGTTTCCTGCATAGCTGCAGCCATTGAACGGGTAACAGCGTCTGCATACATGATAACACGACCGTCAGCGTTACGTGCCGCGCGGCCGAATGTCTGAATAAGCGACCCGACAGACCGCAAAAAGCCTTCTTTATCCGCATCCAGAATAGCCACGAGTGACACTTCAGGAATATCAAGCCCTTCACGAAGCAAGTTAATTCCCACAAGCACGTCAAATTCATTACGCCTCAAAGCCTGAATAATGGCCATGCGCTCCATGGTGTCGATGTCGGAATGCAGGTAGCGGGATTTCACTCCCATGGAGTTCAGGTATTCCGTTAAATCCTCTGCCATACGCTTGGTCAGCGTGGTAACAAGAACTCTTTCTTCACGGGCAATGCAGGCGCGGCATTCCGTCATCAGGTCTTCCATCTGCCCCTTTGTAGGGCGCACTTCGATGACAGGGTCAATCAAACCAGTAGGTCTGATGATCTGCTCGACAACAATGCCTTCCGAGCGGTCAAGCTCCCACTTGCCGGGAGTTGCGGAAACGTACACCACCTGATTAAGGCGCTCTTCAAACTCGCGAAATTCCAGCGGCCTGTTATCCAGAGCAGAAGGAAGACGAAAACCGAAATCAACAAGAGTCTGTTTTCGCGAACGGTCGCCTTTGTACATAGCGCCCACCTGCGAAACGGTAATGTGGGATTCATCTACAAAAAGAATAAAGTCGTCAGGAAAGTAATCGAGCAGACAGGAAGGCGGATCGCCCTCTTTACGTCCGTCCAGATGGCGGGAGTAGTTTTCAATACCCGTGCAGTAGCCCATCTCTTCAATCATTTCGAGATCAAGCATGGTGCGTTGTTCCAGACGTTGCGCCTCAACCAGCCTGTTCCCCTGTTTAAACTCCGCAAGGCGCTTCTGCAATTCGTCACGGATATCGGATACAGCTCTGTTCAGGTTGTCTCTGTCGGAAACGTAGTGACTTGCGGGATAAATCACGGTCTTGCCTATGTCGCCAAGGATATTCCCTGTCAGCGGGTCAATATCCTTGATGGAATCAATTTCATCCCCGAAAAATTCCAGCCGCAAAGCACGCTCATGATGGTAGGCAGGTATGATTTCCAGCACATCGCCCCGAACACGAAAAGTACCACGGTGAAAGTCGTAGTCATTGCGCTCGTACTGAATATCCACAAGGCGTCCCGTCAAGGAGTCCATGGACATGGTCTGTCCGGCTTCCACAGGAATAACCATCTTCGCGTAATATTCCGGCGAACCGAGGCCATAAATGCATGAAACAGAAGCGATGATGATAACATCTTTTCTGGTCAGCAATGCGTGTGTGGCAGCATGACGCAGTTTGTCTATGTTATCGTTTATGGAAGAATCTTTTTCGATGTAGGTATCGGATGTGGGAACGTAGGCTTCGGGCTGATAATAGTCATAATAACTGACAAAGTATTCAACAGCATTATGCGGAAAAAGCTCGCGGAACTCGTTGTACAGCTGCGCCGCCAGCGTTTTGTTGGGTGCCAGAATAAGGGCGGGCCGCTGGCACTGTTCAATGGTGTGCGCCATGGTAAACGTTTTGCCCGATCCGGTAACGCCCAGCAACACCTGATGCTCGACACCGGAAGTAATATTGGCACTCAGCTGTGCAATGGCCTCCGGCTGGTCGCCTTTGGGCTGGTATTCCGACTCAATACGAAACGTATTTTTCTGCATGCAGTTATCCTGAAATCACAAACTATATTGACTATTGTGCCGTCTGAACGCGTAAGACATCTTGAAACAAAGCAATCGCATATACTTAGCCTTTCACAGCCGATCAGTAAACAACTGCCTGCACTTCACAGCCATGGGGAAATAGCCTAGTATCGTGACCAGATGAAGTAAAATATTACTGGATACCAAGGTTACCATACAGGGAGCTTTTTTATGGAAGTACAAATCGTCCCCGCAGAGGGAAACGAACCCATAGACCGCATCCACGTAGTCAGTATTACTATCCGGACCTTTAAAGGCCGCCGCGACGTAGAGGCGCATCTTTTCAAAAGCTGCCCCGAACCGTCTGAAACAGCTGATTATCCGTGGGACAAGCTGATAGGTGCCCCTCTTGATCCGGAAAACCCCGGCGCTGCCGAAGGTGTAAAACGCATGGTGGCTGAAGCTTTTACCCCGCAGGAAAGAGATATCGTTGTAGAATACCTGCAGGAACGCTATGGCAGCCGCCTTACGTGCATCACTGCCTGCCCGCTGTCCCTGCCTGTTCCGCAAGGAGTAACCGCGCTATCGGACATTCCGGAAGGCAAGACCCTCGGCTTTATACATTTTGAAAATGTGCAAAACTACAGCCTGCCCTTTGGCATCAAAGGCTTTTACGATCTTGCACAGCATCCGCCGCTTGCCGCGGACAATAGCTGATCCAAATGAAAAACGCCCGCTTACGAATTAAAAACGTAAGCGGGCGTTATGCACTTTCAACCGGATACATTTAATAGAAAGTCAGTCTGCTTTTTCTCACAGAGGCCAGAATCCTTCAGGAAAAGTCCATTTGCCAGCACGCAAGGGCATACGCAAGGCAATCGTCAATTCCTGCAAAAAAGCCGCTCTAGGTAACTCTTCTGCCCCGAACCGCATCAGGTGGTCTGTGGTCTGCTGACAATCAATAATATGAAAGCCCCACCTCTTCAGAAGGCTTACCAACCATACCATGCCAACTTTTGAAGCATCCGGCTGGTGAAAAAACATGGATTCGCCATAAAAAACACCCCCCAGAGAAACACCGTACAGTCCGCCCGCCAACTCCCGCCTTCCTTTATCATCAAAACTCCAGACCTCAAGCGAGTGCGCAATTCCGGCCTCATGCAGACTAACGTAGGCGTCAATCATCTCGTCCACTATCCATGTACCCTGCTGGCCCGGTCTGGGACTGGTGGCACAAGCGGCAATAACGCTTTCAAATGCGGTATCAAGGCTAACCGTAAAACAGCCGGAATTTATACGCCTGCGAAGGCTTGCAGGGATATGCAATTTTGAAGGGTAGAGAACACACCTCGGATCCGGCGACCACCAGAGAATAGGCGTGTCGTCATCGTACCACGGAAAAATGCCGTTCGCATACGCGGCGACCAGCCGCTCAAGGCTAAGGTCACCCCCGATAGCAAGCAGCCCTTCTGCCGAGGCTCTATGCGGGTCGGGAAATTCAATTTCATCTGAAAGCGCAAATACGTGCATTATTACTTCCTGCCGGCGAGCGGACGCCCGCCGGCATTGTTACAATCATTTTGCAACTGCCTGCGGTTCATACCGGAAAGTAAGCCCAAGCTCATCCGGCGCATCAGAAGCAGATAGCTTGCGTACTCCGATTCTAACGGCCCCGCCTTTCTGCAAGCTGCCGAAGAGAACCTCACGCGCCAGAACATCTTCAATTCCCGAGCGGATTACGCGCCCCATAGGCCGCGCCCCGAAAGCAGGGTCATACCCCTTTTCAGCCAGACGCTCCCGCGCCTTGTCGGAAAGGCGTACAGTCACCCGTCTGTCTTTCATCTGCTGCTGCAGTTCGCCCACAAACTTATCCACAATCTGCAGCATCACGTCACGCGATAAGTTATGGAACGGGACAAGTGCATCCAGCCGGTTTCTGAATTCAGGACTGAACAGTTTTTCCACAGCCTTCAAACCCTTGGCAGCCATATCAGGAACGTCAGCATCCCCGAATCCGATTGACTTGGCAGCCATCTCCTGGGCACCGGCGTTGGATGTCATAATTAGAACAACGTTTCTGAAGTCTGCTTTTCGACCTGTATTGTCTGTCAGCTTGGCGTAGTCCATCACCTGCAGCAGGATGTTGAACATGTCAGGATGAGCTTTTTCAACTTCATCCAGCAAAACCACCGCATGCGGGGTCTTGCGGATGGCTTCGGTCAGCAAGCCGCCCTGATCAAACCCGACATAGCCGGGAGGTGCACCGATAAGGCGGGCCACTGCGTGCTTTTCCATGTATTCGCTCATGTCAAAGCGAATAAAGTTAACGCCAAGAGTCTCTGCCAGACGCTTTGCAAGTTCAGTCTTACCCACACCTGTAGGCCCGTAGAAAAGGAAGCTGCCAGTTGGCCGCTCAGGCTTGGACAATCCGGCACGGGAGCGAAGAATAGCTTTGGACACGCAATCCACTGCTTCATCCTGCCCGAACACCACCGAACGCAGGTCCTCTTCCAGCATAGCCAGACGCCCTCTGTCTGTGGCGTTCACGCGCTGTGCGGGAATCTGGGCCATACGGGAAATTACTCTCTCAATATCGCTGACAGTGATTGAATTCCGCTTTCTACCATGCCCTTTCAGCTTGTATACGGCACCAGCTTCATCAATCACATCTATGGCTTTATCCGGTAAAAACCTGTCCTGCAGGTAACGGGTAGAAAGCTCCACTGCGGACTTGAGGGCAGGCAGTGTATAGCGCACTTCATGGTAATCTTCGTAGTACGGCCGCAACCCTTTAAGAATTTCCAGACACTCGTCCTGCGTGGGTTCCTGTACATCGATCTTTTGAAAACGCCGTGAAAGCGCACGGTCTTTTTCAAAATGATTACGATACTCTTCATAGGTTGTAGAGCCGATGCAACGGATACCGCCCGACGCAAGCACAGGCTTCAGGATGTTGGAAGCATCCATTGAGCCGCCGCTGGTTGCTCCGGCTCCCACGATGGTATGAATTTCATCGATGAACAGAATCGCACCGGAAATTTTACCCACATCACGAATAACCGCTTTGAGGCGGGCTTCAAAATCACCTCTGTATTTGGTGCCAGCAAGCAGCGTTCCCATATCAAGAGCAAAAATTTCTGCATCAAGAAACGCATCCGGCACTTCACCATTGGCAATCCCCAAAGCGAGGCCTTCTGCAATGGCGGTTTTGCCGACACCGGGCTCGCCGACATAGAGCGGATTATTTTTTCTGCGGCGGGCAAGAACCTGAACAGTACGTTCAAGCTCATGCGCACGACCAATCAGAGGATCAATATGCCCTTCGCGGGCACGTGCAGTCAGATTTACTGTAAATTGTTCCAGCGCAGAACTTTTGCCGGACTTTTCACCCGCTGCGGCAGGTTCTTCGAGTAATTCTTCTTCGCCTTCCGTCCAGTCCCCCATGCCGTGCGAAATAAACTCCAGCACATCCAGACGGGCAACGCCTTGAGCACGCAGGAAGTACAATGCATACGAGTCTTCTTCTTCAAACATGGCTGCCAGAACATCGCCAAGTTCCACAGAGTCTTTGCCGGATGATTGCATCTGCATAACAGCCCGCTGCAAAACGCGCTGCACGCCCAAGGTCTGTACAACTTCAGTAGGCGTCTCTTCGGGCAACGATTCCAGATGCGAATCAAAAAACGTTTCCAGCCGCTTACGCAGATTATCCGCATCTGCTCCGCAGCCTTCAAGAATATAAATCCCCTGAGGTTCAAGGGTCATTGCATACAGCACATGTTCAAGGGTCAGATATTCATGATTACGAGCTGTTACTTCGCTAACAGCCACAGATAAAACGGCTTCGAGTCTTTTGCCGATCATAATTACACCTCTTCCATGCTGCATCGCAGCGGAAAACCTTTGGTACGGGCACGGGCATGCACTCTGGCCACTTTTGTTTCCGCCACTTCTGCTGTGTATATGCCGCACACGCCTACGCCTTTTTCATGAACGCTCAGCATAATGGTCATGGCCTGTTCACGATTCTTACGAAAAATCTCCATCAAAACAGACACAACAAAATCCATAGACGTGTAGTCATCGTTATGAAGCAGCACCTTATACCGGCGCGGCTCTTTTATTTCCTCTTCAAGAAGAACGTCACCTTCTTCACGGGTGGAAAAATCATGGTCACTCATACGCTGTACGGCGCCTCCCTACTCAGCAGTATAGTGTCGCAATTATATATGTCGAGAGTCATCGCCATGCGGTTCAAGCAAAGAACGGGCTGTTTTTTCATCAGAAAAATAAAAATTATCATCTTCCGGCAATCCTGCCGACTTCCGGAATTCACGATTCAGGTCATAGTATGTCGCCGTGCTGGCCTTATCAGAAGGCAGCTTAAGCAAAGCTGCAACCTTGAAAATCGCTTCCCGTTCTCCTTCCAGTTCAACCACATCGCCAAAAACAAGCGAGTCCAGACAAATTGTTACGCCCTCACAAAACCACTCTTCACGGATTTTATCGTAGCGGAATGCAGGCTGGTATCCAAGCCCTTCCAGAATGCTACGCATAGAATCAAAATCACTCACAAGAGTTTCTCTTTCGTCCCAGACTTTCACATCGTCCGGAACCTCCACCTGCGGCGGCAGTTTCAGCGTAAGAACATTTTGCGGGCTGCGTCCGCTCGTCTGCGCCCACTCCTTCGACCGCAAGCGCAGCAACTGCCCTTTTTGCCTCATATCACATTGCGGCGTATCAAAAACGATATTACGCTCCCAATGACGCTGGCTAAATTGCGCACTACAATACTGCAACAATGCCCGCAATCCGGCAAAATCAATACCTGTATATTTCAGCTCGACTTCATACAACATTCTGGCTCCTGAATTTCACCGTTTCAGTCATGTCCGGAGGGATATTTTGCAAAAACTTTTACTTATCGCATTGGCAGGCGGTCTGGGCAGCCTCAGCCGTTATACTCTGGCTGGCATCGTTCAACGTTTCTGCGGTGCGTCATTTCCGGCCGGCACGTTTGTAGTAAACGTTCTGGGTTGTTTTTTATTCGGTTTTGTGTGGGGTTTTCTTGAAGACAGATTAAGTATCAGCCCGACAACACGTGTTATTATTCTGACAGGCTTTATGGGGGCATTCACAACATTCTCCACCTTCATCTTTGAAAGTGTCAACCTGATCAGTGCATCACAATGGTTTTATACGCTGTTAAACATTGCCGGGCAGATCGTCATAGGCATCGTGCTGCTGGCAGCCGGTCTCGCTCTGGGCAAGCTTTTGTAATACAATTAATTTTAACCAAGCGGGAGGCTTTATGCATATTCCCCCTAAAGAAGCCGCCAGACTGTGCATATACACAGGTGAAAATGATAAATTTGACGGGCGTCCGATATATGAACTGATACTGGAAAAAGCAAAACAAAACGGACTGGCCGGAGGCACGGTGCTGCGGGGGGTTGCCGGTTTCGGGGCCAACAGCCGAGTGCACACCCTTAAATTGCTGCGCCTTTCAGAAGACCTTCCGCTGACCATCGAAATTATCGACGATCCGGAAAAAATTGATGCTTTTTTACCGGAAATCGATGCAATACTTTCCGAAGGACTGGTTACGCTGGAACCTGTGCAGGTAATTTGCTACCGCCATAATGAAGGTAAAAAGAACAAATAAAAAAGGTCGCGGTAAAAAACAACCGCGACCTTTTTATTACAGATTCAAAGCGGCTTTAATTTCGTCGATGCCGACTTTTTCTACAAATTTCGACACCCGAAGGCGCTTGCCGGAGTTTCCACGATAATATTCTGCAAAGCGGCGAATAAGATCAAGCGTCTCATCTTTGCTCAATTCTGTAGCGATAACATCAGCAACTCTGGGTTTGCTGCCGGAGTTTCCTCCCACTGCAACAGTCCAGCCTTTCTTGGTCGCAATAAGGCCGATATCCCGCACCAGACTTTCTGCACAGCACAACGGGCAGCCGGAAACGCCAAACTTAACTTTTGCGGGGAACGGCTCTTCCTGAAACATTTTTTCAATTTCAAGGCCCAGCCCCAGCGAATCATCCACGCCAAGCTTACATACGGAATTACCGGGACACGCCTGCACGTAATGCACGCACAGCTCGGTGGCACGTCCGATGTCCATACTCAACTCATCCCAGATCGGCTCAACATCTTCTGCCTTCATGCCGACAAGGGCAAAACGCTGTCCCGAAGTGATCTTAAGAATCGGAATGGAGTACTTACGAGCCACGCGGGAAATCGCATCAAGCTGATCCGGCGTCATGAGGCCCGCAGGAGTACGGGGGACAATGGCATAAGTTTCTTTATCACGTTGCAGAATCGCACCGTCAGGTGTTGCGGTCATTAAAATCTCCGTCAGAGTAACTTGAAAATGTACAAAAAAAGTTCGCAGACAGAATTACTGTCCGCGAACGGTATAATCGCAGGAAGGCCGAGACACAAGTGTACAGGGTGTTGCTTACTTTTTTTATTTACTGCAGGCTTTTACGATTGCAGAAGCAAGCCCGCCAAGGGGAAGAATCGAATCCACTCCACCAAGCTTAACAGCTTCATGCGGCATACCATACACAACACAGGTTGCTTCATCCTGCGCTATGGTAAAGGCACCTGTATCATGAAGTTCTTTCATTCCGGCAGCACCGTCGTCTCCCATGCCGGTCATTATGACTGCCACGGCATTTCGCCCTGCATAGCGCGATGCGGAACGAAAAAGAACATCAACAGACGGTCTGTGCCTGCGAACCAGCGGTCCGGCCTTAATTTCAACATAGTAACGGCTACCGGAGCGCTTTAACAACAGATGGTTATTGCCCGGTGCAATAAGCGCCTGCCCTCTGCGCATGGTATCGCCATCTTCAGCCTCTTTCACAGTGATACGGCAGGTTACGTTCAGCCTGTTTGCAAAAGCTGCGGTGAAGTGTTCTGGCATATGCTGTACAATGGCAATGGGGGGACAGTCTGGCGGCATGGCCTCTAACAGAACGCGTAAAGCTTCAGTCCCTCCGGTAGAAGCACCGACAACGACAACCTTTTCCGTGTCCTGTACCATGGTTTTGCCAACACTTGCCGGAAGAACCGCATCAGCGGAAAGCTTAGGCGTTACTTCAAACCGTTTAGCGCTCAGCTTTTTCAACTGTGCTCTTGCCGCCGCCTTCACAGCATCACAAATTCTGATACTTGATTCTTCCAAAAATTGCTTGGTACTGACCTTTGGCTTTTGAATAATCTCAACAGCACCGTATTCCATAGCCTTAAAAGAAGACTCTGCGCCATCTTCAGTAACTGCGGAGCAAATCACAACAGGAATGGGGTGCTGACTCATAATTTTACGAAGAAATGTAATACCATCCATACGGGGCATGGCCACATCAAGCAGAATGACATCTGGAATGACACTTTCCATACGCTTCACTGCCACGTAGGGATCAGAAGCGGTACCAACAACTTCCAGTTCTGGATCAGCTGTAAATATCTCCGTCAGCGTCTGCCGGACAAGCGCGGAATCATCAACAACCAGAACCTTTATTTTTCTAGCCATAACAGCACACTACACTTTTCTGTAAACTGTGGGAGCAACCTGAGTCAGCGGTAAATTCATACCCGAAAGGCTTTCAGAGTGGCCGATAAACAAGTGACCACCCGAGGCAAGGCATCTGCAAAAGCGCTGGAAAAGCCGCTCCTGCGTCGGTTTATCAAAATAAATTATAACGTTACGGCAAAATATTATATCCAGAGGATTATTGAATGAAAATTCCTCCATAAAGTTCAGCCGCTTAAAAGCAATTGTATTCCGCAATTCAGGTCCCATCCGAACCAGCGATTTTGCGGGATCCTTGCTTCTCAATAAATATTTTTTCCTGAATATCTCAGGTATGTTGCCAATTTTATCCATTTCATACACACCTTTTGAGGCATGCTGCAACGCGCGGGTGGAAATGTCCGTTGCAAGGATACTGAAGGCAAATGAAGGGTTGATGGTCGCAAACTCGTGCATCACCATGGAAAGCGTATATGGCTCCATACCGAAGGAGCATCCGGCACTCCAGAGCCTTAGTTCACGTTGCCCGCCCAAATGCCTTGTCCACTCAGGCAAAATGTGTTGTTCAAGCACCTCAAAATGCTTAGGCTCACGAAAAAATTCTGTAGTATTGGTCGTTACAACATCAATGAGTGAACGTAACTCGCTGTGAAGCCCCTGCTCAGTAAACAAAAAATCCACATAACTGTCGTATGACGACATGCTTAATGCCCGTAAGCGCTTTTGCAACCGCGCCTCAAGCATAATCTTCTTTCCCTGAGGCAGCTTGATACCCACTTGCGAATGAATAAACTCACTCAAACGGGTAAACGATCTAGCTGACATCGTTGAGGGGCGAGTAAGCCCCGGAACTGAATCCGCCATAGCAGCAACACTCTTTTTTAGTCTTTAAAAAACGTGCAATGACCTGCCTTCGGGCGTGCTATTAATTTGCAGAAATAGCAGTCTGGACAAGTCTGGGCAGGTCAAGAATCAACGCCATGGTTCCATCACCTCTGATGGTCGCACCGGAAATCCCTTCTACGTTCTTAAATACTTTTCCAAGGCTTTTAATAACGGTCTGGTGCTCGCCCACAACACGGTCAACAACGATACCAAACCGGCTGCCTAACGCGTTCACTACGACAATCTGCTCAATTTCCGGTGTATTACCAGTAATATCAAAAAGTGACCGTAAGGAAATATATGGTACGACCTCTTCCCGCAGGTTGATAATCTGTTTTTTACCGGAATTATTACTCGCGAAATGCTCAACGCACTCTTCAACAGGGGCAAGAGGAATGACATAGCTCTCTTCCCCGACCTGTACCTGCAGTCCGTCGATAATAGCCAGAGTAAGCGGGAGGCGAATAGTAATAACGGTGGATTGCCCGGGGATAGAATCAAGCTCAATGGTTCCGCGCAATTCTTCGATTGAGCGGCGGACTACATCCATACCTACGCCTCTGCCTGAGACACTGGTGACTTTCTCGGCAGTAGAGAAACCAGCGGCAAAAATAAGCCCGAAGGCTTCTTTGTCGGAAAGCTCCGCGTCGGGGGCAATAACGCCACGCTCAATAGCCTTGGCAACCAGCTTGTCTCTGTCCAGCCCTTTGCCATCATCCTTAATCGTGATGAGCACTTCACCGCCGGAATGCGCAGCGCCAAGCGTGATAGTACCCTTTCTGGGTTTCCCCATACTCTCCCGTAGCTCCGGCGACTCAATACCGTGGTCTAAGCTGTTTCGCAGACAATGAACCAAAGGATCGCCCAACCGTTCAATAACGGTTTTATCAAGTTCGGTTTCAGCCCCGAAAGTAACCAGCTCAACCTCTTTACCCAGATCGCCGGACAGGTCGCGTACCAGCCTGCGGAATTTACTGAACGTTGTACCGATCGGCAGCATACGTATGCCCAGCGTGGCATCCCGCAGCTCATCACTCAGACGCTCCAGATTCTCGCTAAGCGACAGCATGTCTGCATCTTCACGCTCGTGCACCATCTGGGCTATCTGTGATTGTACGATAACAAGCTCACCGACCAGATCCACAAGGTAGTCCAGCTTATTAGCCGCCACACGAATACTGGAAGCCGCTTCCGATGCAGGTTCTCTCTTCTGCTGCAAATCTCTGACGGCTTTCTGCTCTTGCAGAGCAGACTCAACATTGTCTGCACTTACAACACCGGCCTCTTCCAACATCTTTCCGACAGGCCGCTGCTGGCTGAGAACCCGCTGCAGGTCTTCAGGCTTCAGGTCGCCTCTTTCAATCAAAATTTCACCGATGCGCTTATACATGGCATCAGAGTCAATTCTGTCCCCTCTATCAATAACCTGAACAGCTAGATCACATTCATCTTCCACAAACATGAAAACATCACGAACGGCTTGTTCGTCGGCAGTGGTGTGCAACAACATATCCCACCACAAATAGCAAGATTCCGGCTGCATCGAAGCCAGTTCGGGCAAGGCCGCAGTATGGACATATGTGGTAAGAGAACCCATCTCCCCGAGTTCTTCGATAAGATGCAGGGGGTTGTTTCCTGTCATAAAAATTTCAGAAACAGGCTTGAAACGAATGCGATACGTAGAGGGTCTGTCGCTTGATGATGCAAACAAGTCTTCATCAGACTCATCTGAATCCGCAGGAGCCGCAGGGCCTGGCGTTTCGTCCCCAAGAAATTGTTTGACCCTGTCTGTCAGCAGGCTGCCCTTTGCCAGATCTACTGCAATATTGTTTGCAGCGCATTGTAGCAAATAAGCGATATGATCACGGCAGGAAAGAGTAACGCTTAAGATTTCTTTGGTAACCTTAAGCTCATTGTTTCGTACTCTGTCGAACATGTTTTCGACATCATGGGTAAAGGCGGCGATGTCGTCAAAACCGAACATCGCCCCCGAACCTTTAATTGTGTGCATGGCACGAAACACTCTGTCCACTAACTCGGAATCTTCCGGCTGGTCCTCTAGTTCCAGCAAGGCTGATTCCAGCTCTGAAAGCAGATCCTGAGCCTCTTCCATGAAGGCCTGACTGTTCACGTCCAGCTGCACACCATCCTCCTGCGATTAATAAAAAACTACCGAAGAACCTTTTTAACTACAGTCAGCAGCTGTTCCGGCTTGAAAGGCTTCACAATCCAGCCTGTAGCACCGGCTGCCTTGCCGTCCTGTTTTTTCGATGCCTGAGATTCAGTAGTAAGCATGATGATGGGAATAAACTTGAATCCCGCCTTTGAGCGGATATTCCGGATAAGCTCAATGCCATCCATATTCGGCATGTTAAGGTCGGTGATAACCATTTTTACATCGGGCTTGATCTTCGTCAGCGCATCTTTACCATCGCAAGCCTCAATGACTTCATAGCCTTCTTTGCGCAACGTAAAGCTAACCATCTGACGAACGCTGGCAGAATCGTCTACAGTCATAATTGTCGGTGCCATATTTAACTCCCCCTCTCCTATTGAGGTTCTCATTTTCTCAACAAGTTAAAACAACTCGATATTATCATCGCCATCATCCGCAGTATTCACTGCTCCGCCCAAAGCCCGCATATGGATGTCGCGCTCCTGCTTCATCGTATATCTGTTCATAATTGCATCAAGTTGAGCGGGCCTGCGGACAGCGGCGTTGCTGTCGACATGCTGCAGAAGCCGGTCAATAAGCCCCTCCAGTTTCCGACGGGCAACGGACAGTTCTTCGCCGATAGTATCTTCAAATGAAAAATTCTGCACAACTGATTCAATTTCAGCAGCAATGGAGTCCGCATCCTGTCCGACTCTGGTACCCAGCATTTCTGCCTGTTCACCTATTGTCCGCAACGAACCGGTAACTTCTTCCAACTGTGCAATTGTATTGTTGATTACCGTAGCGTCATGAAAACTTTGCGCCTGTTGCTTCAGGTTGTCGGCAGAAGAAGATATTGTGCCCAGTTTGTCCGCAATGGCCACAGTCTGATTCCCCGCATCCTGGGAAAGGCTTTGAATTGACGAGGCAAGGACGCCGAGAGCTTTACCCTTATCACCTGTGTGCGCAGCTTTGATACTGGCGTTCAAGGCAATAAGCTCAATCTCCGCCCCGACATCTTCGATATGTTCCAAAAATCCGGCCATATCGGCAACAGTGCTGGCAACGGCCGTCATTGTTTCGCCCATTTCCACACCCTGAGCGGCCACGCCGCGCATACGGACAGAAGTATCCGTTATGGTCTGAGAAATGGCATCCAGAGCCGATCCCCCCACGCCGTCACCGGAAACAGCAAGTCTTGCAACTCCGGTAACACTCCCTGCTATGGCCTCCAGATTGTGCTTAAGCTCTGAAACGGCTTGCAAAAAACTATCTCTGGAATGATCCAGCTGCATCACCTGCAGGCGACAGACCTCCACTATCCATGCAAGCTCCTCTGCATCAGAGTAGCCCGCATCATGGCCTCCCGATACAAGATCACTCAAACTGTCAAGCGTTTCATCAACATGCTCCACCTGCTGGCGGACGATGTCATGGAACTGAACGGAGGACACTACCTGCCCCATACTGTCTGCAATATCCGCCATAAGAGCATCTACCTGTTCAGAACGCTCTCTGGCTTCCTCAGCTGCCTGCTGAAGCAAAACAACCCGCTCGTTCATACCGCTTGCAGCTTCCAGAGCACATGCCTGCTGCTCGGAAATCATCATCTGTGACCGCGCTGATGCGCCATCCGCCAGTTTGTCCAGATCTTGGGCGTACTGAACAATCTGCCCTGAATATTCAACGATCTTACCAGCTAACTTTTCGACATCATCAGCCAAGGTGTTAAAGCCCTTGCCATCTGAACCTAGTCTGGCGCTTTCTATCCGGGTAGAAATACCCAGCATTTGAAGGCTGCGGACAACTCTTGAATAACTCTTGATAAGACGAATAAGCTCCAGCAAGTAGTTACGAACCCGCCCCAGCTCATCGAGGTTGTTATCACTGTCCAGACTGCAGAGTTCGTGCAATTTGCCCATGTCGGCGGCCAGCTGCTGGGTCACACCGTGAAGGTTATCACCAGATACAAGACTGACCAGCTCTCCCGACTGCTTCTGCACATCAGAAATAGCACCGGACAAAGACATCAAACTTTCGCCAAGTGATAGAAATTCATGCTCGCGGCTACTGACCAGCTTATTCAGCATACGCCGAACGCCGTCGATCAGTTGCAAACTATCAGTAACCAGCTTGCCAATTTGCGACATGTGATGGCCTCTCGATAAAGAAGAGTGAGATAAAAAGCAGGCCGCAACCCATTGAACTTCAGCCCATATACCGAATCTTATGCATCAAAACAGACGACAGATACATGATATACAGCATAACGATGCGACAAGGCCGCAACGAGGTCAAGAATATCTTGCGTCTGGAACCGTACTGGAAACAGTTATCGGACTCATTCGTTTTTTCTGAAGAGCTGCTCTTGTAAGGCAGCAATAGTTGTTAATCCTCTGCCATTCTCGCCTGAACAAAAAATTGGTGAATAGCCAAGCCGCTTAGACTGAGTCATACGGATATCATGCGCGGGAACAGGTCGTATCTGACCGTTCAGGTCGACCTCGCCCCAAAAGACACTACGTGCCGGTAACGGCAGGTCGTAGAAAGAAGACAGGATAGCGGCCACAAGCGCCAGATCCATTCCCGGATCCTGCACTTTCACCCCTCCGCCGACTTTCGCATAAATATCAACCTGCCCGAAATTCAGGCGCAGCCGCTTTTCAAGAACAGCCAGCAAAAGATGCAGCCTGTTCACATCGAAACCAAGACCGGTACGTCTGGGAATGGAAAGATAACTACGCGTAACCAACGCTTGTACTTCCACAGCGAAAGGACGTTGACCGTCCACCGTCATAACAACTGATGTTCCGCTCAGCGTCACATCACGCGCATCAAGAAAAAATGTCGAAGGATCATCGACTAAGGAAAGGCCCTGCTGGACCATCTGAAACACCAGCAGTTCCTGATTGGGACCAAATCTGTTTTTTAAAATCCGCAACATACGGTACTGCTGACGGCGGTCGCCCTCTAGGGAAATAACAGTATCCACCATATGTTCCAGCAATTTCGGGCCTGCCAGCTGGCCATCTTTGGTCACATGTCCGACAAAAAGCACGCATGTTCCGGCGGCACGGCATCGTTCGGCCAATTCCGTTGAAACCGCACGCACCTGACTGACGCTGCCCGGCAAACCTTCTGCCCTGACAGAAGTCAGCGTCTGGACAGAGTCCACAATCAGCAAATCCGGGGGGGTAGTCTCTTCCAGAACAGGAAGAATATCTTCAATGCGGGAAGAAGCAACCGCCAGCATGGAATCATGCATCATACCCAGCCGTTCTGCACGGCCGCGAAGCTGCCCCAGCGACTCTTCACCCGAAAGGTACAGTACAGTACGGCCCGAAGCTGCCACGGCCCCTGCCACCTGTAACAACAAAGTGGACTTACCTATGCCGGGCTCGCCTCCGATAAGCAAAGCTGCACCGGGCATCAGCCCCTTGCCAAGAATACGGTCAAGTTCTCCGATGCCGGTACCGAAAGGTTTGTGGCTATGCTCACTGACGTCACTCAGCCGCACGGGCCGGTTCACACCATGTTTTTTAGCAGCAGAACTTCCCCCGACAGACTGGCGTTTATCAACAACGACAGCCTCAAGAGAGTTCCATTCGCCACACTTCGGGCACTGCCCGCGCCACTGAGGCGCCCCCGCACCGCACGCGGAACAAATGTATGTTTCTTTTAATTTCACGTAGTGTGCCAGCCCCCCATGGCTAGTTCGCTTTCGGGGGGTCCTTTGCCTCTACAACCTTCACAAGAAACTCACGAACAGTCTGAGGCGGGTTATAGAAAGCAACCATAAACGGCACTTCATGACCTGGCTGCACATTGGTGTTGTTTGTAAGAACTTCAACTTTGTTCGTCAGTGTGGTTTCCAGTTCTTGTTCAGAAAGAACCTGCAACTGGAAAAGGGATGCGGTAACACCGCACAGTTGTTGACGGCTCATCACGGTCTGGCCGGAATCATCAAACAGCAGAGCCTCTACTTTTATCAGGTCCTTGGGTGAATTGAAGTTATTCAGAACCTTCCCTTCTATCACTGTAATCCGACCGATTTTTTCATTGGTGATAGTGTATTGGCGCACACTGCGAAGAGCTATTTTCTTTACCTGCTCTGTAGGGATAGGATCTACCTGCGGAGCCTGCACTTCTGTTTTGCTTTCCATAAAAGAAAGCAGCTCGGGAGCAAAAAGATAAATTCCGCCTGCAGAGCAAATCAGCAGAACGATGGCGGCCAGTGCACCAACCAGTGCGCCACCTTTCTTCTTTTTTGGGGGAGTGTCTGCACTGTCCAGATCAAAGGAGAGCTTTTCCTCGCTTCGAGGCTCCTCCACAGTCATATCCGGCCCTTCATCCACTTCCAGTGAATAATCAGGAAGGGGAAAAACCTCTTTGCAGACCGTGCACCGGCACTTGGCGCCGGGACTGGCCAGTTCTTCTGCAAGATCATAAACAGTCTTACAGTTCGGGCAGGTAACGCGCATTGTTTATCCCATCAAAAAAGTAGCAAGTTCTATGGCTAGTCTTCGACTCTGGCGTCGTAGATTGCATCAAGTTCCCTATAGCGTTCGGCATAGTCCATGCCATAACCGATAATGTAACCTTTCTGCAAAGCAAAACCTGCAAAGTCGACAGCAACATCTACTTCGCGGCGTTCAGACTTGTCCACAATAGCGCACAGCTTAATACTGGCTGCGCCACGGGCAGCAAGCTGGCGGTACAAAAACTCAACAGTATGTCCCGTATCAACGATATCTTCTACAACCAGCACGTGCTTTCCATCGATGGAAACTTCAAGGTCTTTTGTAAAAGATATGTTTTTAGAGCGGGAAGTTGCGTTACCGTAACTTGCTACACGTATGAAATCAATTTCCGGCTGGACAGTCAAATGCTTGAGCAGGTCGGAAAAAAACATGAAAGCGCCCTTCAGCACGCACACGACGACAAGAGGCTTGCCTTCGTACTCAGCATTAACCTGAGCTGCCAGCTCGCGCACACGTTCCTGCACCTGCTCCGAGGTATATACAACATCCATTCCGGTTACGGTCATCGATCAGCCCTTATATTTAAAGTTCCAGAACCATAGCAATTTCGTCGCAGTCAGGAAAGCGCGGACAGTTAATACAATCGGCCCACACTTTCTGCGGCAAAACTTCCTTGCCGACTTCCACAAAACCTTGTTTGCGGAAAAAGTCGGCCTGATACGTCAGAGTGAAGACCTTGTAAATACCCAAAGTCACCGCTTCGCTGACGCAGGCTTCCACAAGCTTGCGCCCCCACCCGTTACCCTGCATGTCATCAGCAACGGCCAACGAGCGAACTTCAGCGAGCTCTTCCCAGATTATGGAAAGAGCACAGCACCCTTTAATCGGACCGCCGTCGTCAGGATCCACAACATAAAATTCGCGGATATGGTTATAAAGCTGACTCAAAGAGCGCGGCAGCAGCAAGCCACCTGCAGCATTCTGCATAAGCAGCCCGTGAATGGCTTTAACATCCTGAATACGGGCCTTTCTCAAGTAGGCCATAACAAACCTTTATTTTACAAGATTTTTCTCAATAAGCTGCTGCAGTTCGTCTTCTGCCATGTAACCGATATGGTCAGAAGCAAGCTTGCCTTCAGCAGAGTACACAAGCAGACGCGGAATTCCGGTAATGCCGAATGTACGGGCAAGCTCCTGATTACCTCTGATCACAGGATAATTAATCCCCAGATCATTAATCATGTTGTCCAACGCAGAACGGCTTTCATCAAGTGACACACCGATTATGGCAACCTGATCTGTGCTGTACTTGCTGCGCATGGCGATAATGCCGGGAATTTCATCCTTGCAGGGAGGGCACCAGCTGGCAAAAAAATTCACCAGAACAGGCTTGCCGTTTTCTGCGGCAATGGCCTTCAAAAGCGTTGAAGAGCCACCCTCTTTTACGCCCTCAGCCGAAGCCAGTACAGGCAGAGCCAGTACAACACACAGTACAACCATCAGCCTGATCAGGCTGAAACGTGATTTATTCATGATTACTACTCCTCCGCGCTCATGCCGATACAGCAATCAGATTCTGGGCAACCCGCACAGCCTCAACTGCATCGCGGGAATAGCCGGCAGCACCGATAGCATCGGCAAACGCCTGCGTTACAACTGCACCGCCGACAAAAACAGGTATAGAAAGTGCCCGTTGGCGCAGCAGGTCTATGGTATCTTCCATCCGCACCATAGTTGTTGTCATCAGGGCAGAAAGCCCTATCAGCTTTGCGTCATGCTTCACTGCGGCATCTACGATGTCTTCAGCTTTAACATCTTTTCCAAGGTCCACAACATCAAAGCCATGGTTCCCCAGCATCAGGCAGACAATATTTTTTCCGATGTCGTGAATATCGCCTTCCACTGTGGCCATAATGATCACGGGCTTGGAGCCGCCATCAGAGGCTTCTTCAAGCAGAGGTTTCAGTCTGCCAAAAGCCTTTTGCATAGTTTCCGCAGAACGAAGTAACTGAGGAAGATAATATTCTTTTCGTTCGTACTTGTCGCCTACTTCAGTGATAGCCGGAATCAGACGATTATTAACCAATTCGTAAGGTTCAGCACCGTTGGCAAGTTCCTGTTCCACCAGATCAAGAACAAGATCACGCTCCCCTTTAATAACGGCTTCCTCCAGAGTTGCTGCGGCCTTCTTTTCCGCTTTGGCTCCGGAAACGCCTCCGGCGGCACTTCCGCCACCCGACGTCCACTCCGAATAACCAGCGATAAAGCCTTCAGCATTGCTGTCACGCGCCATCAATACTTCGGCTGCAGCTAGTGCTTCGCGCATTCTCGTATTTCCCGGATGCGCAATGCAGGAAGTAAGCCCGGCCCCGATAGCCATGGAAAGAAACGTCGAGTTAAGCAGTTCTCGTGCCGGAAGTCCGAAAGAAATATTCGAAAGCCCGATGGTAGTCGGCAGCCCAAGCGTTTCGTTGCAGTACCGGATGGTGTCAAAACAGTGCCTTGCAGCCTCCGGCTTGGATGAAACCGCCAGAGCAAGCACATCCACCATCACCAGTCTGCGCGGAATGCCAAGCTCATCTGCCTGCTGCAGAAGCTCGTCGATAATAGCAATGCGCTCTTTGGCCGTAACAGGTAACTTGCGCCCTTTAAGCGGCAACAGGATAAAAGGAGCGCCGTAATCGCGACATAAAGGCCCGAGGCGCTCCATACGGCCGGGCTCGCCGCTGATAGAGTTAACCAGAGGGGACCCCGCATACACGGCAAGTGAGGCTTCAACCGCATCCATATCCGAGCTGTCAATGGACAACGGTACGGAATGAGCAGCGGCAACTTCTGCCAGCAATCTGGGCAGCAGCTCTTTCTCATTCACCATGGGAGCGCCAACATTCACATCAAGGATAGGAGCACCAGCATCAATCTGTTCTTGCGCAAACTGCATTGCAAGAGAAAGTTCCCCCGCCTGCAGTTGAGCAATCAGCTCTTTTTTACCGGTCGGGTTGATCCGTTCACCGATAATCCTTGTGGGTTCAGAGGAGGCAACTCGCACAAGCTGGCTTCGGGTTGTAAGAATAATCCCCGATGCGCTGCGCTTTTCGGCCTGCGCCCACGTTATGCCTTCTGTTTCACGGACAAGAGCCGTGATATGATCCGGCGTAGTTCCGCAGCAACCGCCAAGGCACTTTACTCCCAGACGAGCAAATTCTGCCGTCTGCCGTGCGAAAGCTTCCGGTCCAAGACGGAACACGGTATTTCCGTCTCCGTCCAGTTCGGGCAATCCTGCATTAGGCATGACCAGCACAGGCACACCGCAGGAAGAAACCAGTTCGGCCACGACTCCCGCCATCTGCTCCGGCCCTGCACTGCAGTTTGTAGCCACCAGATCAACGCCCATGTTCTGCACTGTATGCGCAAAAACTTCCGGACGTGTTCCTGTCAGGCTGACACCATCTTCAAAAGTCATGGATACGCCCACAGGCAGACTGCAGACCTGCCTTGCGGCAAGGACTACAGCGCGGACTTCGGCAAGATCAAAATGGGTTTCGGCAAGGATAAGGTCAACGCCGCCCTCTACCAGCCCCTGAATCTGCTCCCGAAAAATTTCCACAAGCTCGGTAAACTCCAGTTCACCAAGCGGTTTTACAAAATGACCGGTAGGCCCGACACTGCCGGCAACAAAGACAGGTCTCCCGGCCTGACTGGCAGCAGCTTTTGCAGCTTTGGCCATTTCGCGGTTAAAGTTAACCACGTTCATATCGGCCGGAAGCTTCAGGCGTGTACCACCAAATGTATTTGTGGTAAGAACATCTGCACCTGCTTTTGCATAATCCAGATGAACGCCTTGCAAAACATCCGGATTCTGAAGGCAGAAAACTTCGGGGCTCATCCCCGCAGGCAGGCCGCGTCCTTGCAACATAGTTCCCATGGCCCCGTCAAAATACAACAGGGAACTACCAGTAAGCGCTCGTCTAAAATCGGACACAGCAGAACTCTCCTTGCAGGTACTTATTTGAATATATCACCCTGCACTCTTGTTTTATGATGGCAGGAACCGATTCGGTCTACTGAAAAACATTGAAAAGGACAAACTAAAACTATACCATTCAATGCCCAAACCTGTTTTCAGGCCAACCTAACCAGATCAGACTCGGCTCTGGCCGAATAAATATAGAGTTGATTCGATTCTTATGACACCAGCGAAAAGTACTGTAAAAAAAAATTCTGTAACAGCAGAAACGGAAGATCGACTTGCCGACACTTCAGATGCTGAAGTGGAAGTGGAAGAAGATGACGGCAATATTGATATTGATATTGATGAAGAAGGTGAAGACTCGCTGGATCTTGATGAAGGAGACATCATTGATGTCAGCGATTCAGACCTGCCGGCTCCGATTCCTTCCGGCAACAAGCCCACCCGCGATTCGCTTCATCTGTATCTGAGAGAAATCAGCCGCTTTCCCATGCTGAAGCCCGATGAAGAGTTTGAACTTGCACGCAGGGTTCAGCTTTACAACGACAGCGACGCCGCGTTCCGGCTGGTGTCATCACACCTGCGCCTTGTAGTTAAAATTGCGATGGATTTTCAACGCCGTTGGATGCAGAACGTGCTTGACCTCATTCAGGAAGGCAACGTGGGACTTATGCGCGCCGTAAACAAGTTTGATCCTGACAAGGGCATCAAGTTTTCCTATTACGCTGCATTCTGGATCAAGGCGTA
Source organism: Oleidesulfovibrio sp. (assembly GCF_047973035.1). Lineage (NCBI taxonomy): Bacteria > Pseudomonadati > Thermodesulfobacteriota > Desulfovibrionia > Desulfovibrionales > Desulfovibrionaceae > Oleidesulfovibrio > Oleidesulfovibrio sp. Next base: position 52,419 of record NZ_JBKEBF010000005.1, on the reverse strand, counting down.
CATCCTCAAATTCATCATGGATAACTGGCGGCTGGTAAAAATCGGCACCACTCAAGCCCAGCGCAAGCTATTTTACAATCTGAACAAAGAACGTCAGAAGCTTATTGCGCAGGGCTACGACCCCGATGCGGCCATGCTTTCCGAAAGGCTGGACGTTACCCCCGAGCAGGTTGTCGAAATGGAGCAGCGCCTCGATGCCTCCGACATGTCGTTGGATGTGCAGGTAGGCGATGAAAACGGTTCTGCCTCACGCTTGGACTTTTTGCCTGCTCTCGGACCGGGGATTGAAGATACACTGGCAAACAATGAAATTGCAGCCATGGTTCAGGAACGCATCAGCGATATTGTTCCCCACCTGAACGAAAAAGAGCTGGAAATTCTCAATTCACGCCTGCTGTCGGAAGATCCGGTAACCTTGCGTGAAATCGGTGAAAAGTACGACATAACAAGAGAGCGTGTCCGCCAGATCGAGGCCCGCCTTTTACAAAAAATCCGCGACCATCTGTTCAAGGAAATCAAAGACTTTTCCTCTGACTGGATCAATCGCTAGCATCAATAACAATAAGAGAGATTGCAATGTTGCTTTTCAGGCACATGGCTCTGACAACACTTATGTGTGCCACCCTTTCTGCAGGCTGCGCCACATTCTCACAGGTAAATACAGTTCCCGCGACGGCGCCGACAGACTGGCAGTTGTCGGAAGACGCCCAGAGAACCTACTATTTTCTGCTGCTTGATGAGTCCGTCCGCGCTCAGGATGATGCTACAGCCTCACATGCAATCTCACGCCTGTTGGAACTGGACCAGTCTCCGCAAGTATTCCTTGCCGCAGCAGGCTATTATAGAATGCGTGGAGAAGCGGCATTTGCACGCCCTATTCTGCAAAAAGGGCTGACCCTGTACCCCGACAACTTAGACCTCGTGCTGGCCCTTGTAGAAGCCTATCTGCAGGAAAACAGGCCGGACGATGCACTTGCCGTCCTGAATGAGTTTGTCACTGAGCATCCTGACAACCACGAAGCGCGTCAGATACTCTCGCTCTACCTGCTTGATGCAAAGCAATACGCCAAGGCTGTGGATGCAATGCGGGCTGTGCCTGCGGACAAGCGGAACGCACATTCTTACTATTATTATGCAAAGGCGCTCATCGGGCTGAACAAATATGATGAAGCGGAAGCTGCTCTTAAAAAGGCCCTGGAGCTGCGCCCCGAAACCTTTGTAGAAGCGTGGGCAGAGCTTGCATATCTGTATGAACTAAAGAAAGACTACCCCGCGGCAGAGGAACTTTACTCGCGCATCCTGACTTTGGGCGAAGCAGGACCGGAAATATGGCTGCGGTTGGTAGCGCTTAACCTCAAGTTGAACCATCCTCAAAAAGCTCTGGAATACACCCGCCAAGGCCCTGATCAACTCAGCTTTTTACTTGAGTCAGGAACTCTCTTTCTGGAAGAAGGTTTTTACGACGAGGCTGATGAAATTCTGACTCCGCTAAAGGACCGCCCCGGGCGCCCCGATGAAATATGGTTTTACCTTGCTGTGCTTGCAGTAGAAGGCAGAAATGACATTGAAAAAGGGCTGGACCTGCTTGCGAATATCCCTCCCAGCAACCGGTTTTATGATCGTTCCATGCGCTTAAGGGCAAGTCTGTTGCTTGAGGCAGGCAATACCAAAGAGGCAAAGGAAATAATCGCCGAAGGGAAAGAACGCTTTCCTACTGCCCGTGAATTCTGGTTGCTTGATGCCAGTGCTGCCATGCATGAGAAAGACTACCAGCAGGCTGAAGCAATCCTTAAAGACGCTTTGGTCAACTGGCCCGGTGATGTTGACCTACTTTTTGCGCTGGCCAGCCTTTACGACACAGCTGGTCGTAAAAAAGACGCTTACAACCTTATGGAGGAGGTTATTCTTGCGGATTCTGACCACTATCAGGCTCTTAACTATGTGGGATACACGCTTGCCGATGAAGGCCGCGACCTGCAACGAGCCTTGCTGCTTATCGAAAATGCTATAAAACTGAGTCCCGGCAGCGCCTATATTCTCGACTCCCTCGCGTGGGTTCACTTTAAATTAGGCAATACAGAACAGGCAGTGAAGCATATTGAACAGGCAGTTGCCACGCAGGGCGGCGACGATGCGACTATCTGGGAACATTACGGAGACATTGCACTGAAAGCAGGCAACAAAAACAAAGCCATAAAAGCGTACCGCAAAGCAATCAAGCTGGGCGCTAAAAATCCTGATGTACTGAAATCCAAGATAGAAAAGGCTCAGTAATGTCAACGTCTGCCCATCGCCAGAAAGGTATAGCCAGAGTTTCAGCAAGCTCCCGGAAGCTGCTTTTGTTCAGCCTTTCTGTGCTGCTGCTTGTCATGTTCGGGGGCTGCGCCGGAAAACAGACGCAACCTCAAGCTGATCCGGCAGAAGCGCTTGAACGCTGGACACAATTTCTGGCGAGTTCTTCCCAAAGGGAAGCCGACTCCGGCCCTTTCAGCATTATTGCCAGCCTGCGATATCAAAACGGTGATTCCGGCCACAGGGTAACCATGCGCATATGGGGAAACGAGAGCTACCCTTTAAGGCTGGATGTGGAAGCAGGTATCGGGGCAATGGTAGCTCAGGTCCGTGAAGATCATCAAAAGTTTGTCGCTTTCAGCCCGAGGGAAGATAAAGCCCTTGTCCACAACGGTAAAGGAAAACCGGCGCTCGCATTGGGACTGCCGATCCCTTTTACCATTAAAGACATGGTGCTTCTTGTTCAGGGACACTACACACAGTTCTTCCCCGAAAAATTCACATCTGCAACAGTTGTCGGCAACGGCGTGATAGCATACAGTCTGCCCTCTTCGCACAAAGGGACTGAGGATGACCTGTTGTTGCTGGACCCGCTTGGAAGACCTGTACAGTGGACAACTCAGGGCCGCCAAGGCTGGCGGATCGATTTTTTACGGTACTCAAACGCGCCCCAAGCATTGCCTGACAAGATTGACGTGATTATGACAGATAAGAAAACAGCAACACTTTTTATCAAATCACGCAACAGGCACAATTCGCAGTACACGGAAGCCGAGCTTGCTCTGGAACTTCCGGCTGGAATCAAAATACAGCCCATTCGCATGCACTAACAGAAGATCGCTTTCCGGCTTCTATTCTAGTAAACATTTCTGGAGGACGTACCTATGCCTTCTGCTCCCACGCTGCTGACTGAATCAATCCCCGCTATGCTGCAGAACCTCTCCATAGGGTTAAGGACTCTTTCCGGAGAGTTGCGCTGGCTTGTACGCAGCACAGTCCACGCTCATGAAGTGCGTCAGGTTGAAAAACGTATAGCGCAGGAACTGGTACTGTTGGGACGGACGAGTGAGGAGGCCATCAGAGCCGCAAAAAGCGTCACCACCTCCAAGGACTCACCTGCTTCTATAGAAATAACGCCGGAAATTGACCTGGCTTTCAGACAGGTGGATTTTCTGCGTGATGAAATCAAGCGACTGGAACAGGAACTTCAGGAACAGCGCACCCGCTTTATTGAAAAGCAGCGTAGCAGCCTTGAAGAAAATTCTGCGGAATAAACTCCTGTTGCGAACGCAAACCAAATAAGGAAACAAAATGGCCAAGCAAGTAATCATCGGCTCAGACCATGCGGGTTTCAGCCTCAAAGAGCTCATCGTAGCCGAACTGATCAAAGGCGGATACGATGTACATGATATGGGTCCCGCTACTGCTGAAAGCTGCGACTACCCTCTTTTTGCTCAGAAAGTCTGCGAAAAAGTTCTGCAAGACGACGTGCAGGGCATTCTTATCTGCGGCACCGGAATCGGCATGTCCATGGCTGCCAACCGTATTTCCGGTATCCGCGCCGCACTCTGCACTAATGAGTTCCATGCAAAGGCCACCCGTCAGCACAACAACGCCAACGTATTGTGTCTTGGAGAGCGCGTAACCGGCCCCGGTGTAGCTATTGAGCTTGCCAAGCTGTTCCTTGAAACTAAATTTGAAGGCGGACGCCATCAGCGCCGCATAGACCTGTTCGACTCTTCCAAGGCCTAGATACATAATTCTGGCCTCCGCACCGGAGACATTGAATGCTGATTTACAATACGCTTTCCAGAAAAAAAGAAGAATTTATTCCCCTGCATGAAGGCAAGGCCAACGTTTACGTATGCGGTATCACCGCTTACGATCTCTGCCATCTGGGTCACGCTCGTTCTTCTATCGTTTTTGATGTGCTTATCCGTTATCTCAGGCACACCGGTCTTGATGTAACCTTTGTCCGCAACTTTACCGATGTAGACGACAAAATCATCAAGCGTGCCAATGAAGTGGGCATGACCAGCCAGCAGGTAGCGGAAAAATACATTGCCGCGTTCCACGAAGATATGGACAAGCTGGGCTGCCTGCGTGCAGACATCGAGCCTAAGTGCACGGAGCACATCGACGAAATGATCGCTCTTTGCGAAGATCTGATCAAAAAGGAAAAAGCGTACGCAACTCCTTCCGGCGATGTCTATTTCCGCGTCCGCAAGTTTGACGAATACGGCAAGCTTTCCGGCAGAGACGTAGATGATATGCGTTCCGGAGCCCGTGTTGCCCCCGGTGAAGAAAAAGAAGACCCGCTGGATTTTGCTCTGTGGAAAAGTGCCAAGCCGGACGAACCCAGCTGGAAAAGCCCCTGGGGGCAAGGTCGGCCGGGCTGGCATATCGAATGCTCTGCAATGAGCGAAAAACACCTGCCGTTACCGCTGGACATTCACGGCGGCGGTCAGGATCTTGTTTTCCCTCACCATGAAAACGAAATAGCACAGACTGAGGCTGCCACAGGTAAGGAGTTTGCACGCTACTGGGTGCATAACGGATTCGTACAGGTGGATTCTGAAAAAATGTCCAAATCTTTGGGCAACTTCAGCACCATTCGTGACATTCTTGAAAATTACCTTCCCGAGACTCTGCGATTCTTCCTGCTGACTAAGCACTACAGGAGCCCAATCGACTTCACGTTCAATGGTATGGATGAAGCAGAAAAGAACCTGAAGCGCATCTATCAGACGCTTGCTCTCATCGATACCGAGTTGCAAAAATCCAAGTGGACGCCCAACTCCTTGCCTCAGGAATTGGTTGAGGAAGCTGATCAGATTGAGGCTGCATGGAACAATGCCATGCAGGACGATATGAACACTGCAGCCGCCCTCGGCCACCTGTTCACCCTTGTGCGTCTTGCCAACAGAGTTACCGAAGATAAAGCAATGCGCAAAAGTGAAGGCGGTCGCGATATGTTTGTCCGCATTCAGAAAGTCATTGCCCTTTGGGGTAGTGTTCTGGGTCTGTTCAGCGCATCTCCTGCAGCGTTCCTCGGTGAGTTGCGCGACTGCAAAGCAGCCCGTAGAAACATTGAAGCTGCAAAGGTAGAGCAATTGCTCGTAGAACGGCAGGAAGCCAGAAAAGCTAAAGACTTTGCCCGCTCCGACGCCATCCGCGATGAACTCGCGCAAATGGGCGTTGAGGTACAGGATACCCCTGCAGGAGCAGTCTGGGACATCGCATAGTCATGTTGCAACCCATATTCACCCGATCGGAATCCGGGCGCCTGAAAAGGCGCCCTACCCCGATTTTGCTGGTAGTAGCCCTGTGCTTCATCTTGGTGTTCAGCCCCGTAGCAGCCTCATTGGCTTATGCCTTCAGCTTTGGTGAATTTACTGTAAAAGACGAGATTGAACTGGGCAAAAAGTTCAAGATACTTGTCAAATCCCGTCTTCCTATTATTGAAGACCCTGAAATAGCAAACTATGTACGCGACCTTGTAGCACGTCTGCAGGTTGTCGTCCCGCCACAGCCTTTTCCTTTTGAGACCAGCGTAGTCCTTAGTAACCAACTGAATGCGTTCGCAACACCTGGTGGTTATGTTTTTGTTTATACAGGGCTTTTGCTTAACCTTGAAAATGAATCCGAAGTTGCCGGTGTGCTGGCACACGAATTGGCACATGTAACACAACGCCATGTTGCCAAGCGTATTGAGGCTGCGCAAAAAATCAGCCTTCTCTCCATGGCCGGCCTGCTTGCAGGGCTCCTGCTCGGCAAAGGAGAAGGCAAGGACGCTTTGATTTTGGGCTCTGCCGCTGCCGGACAGGCCGCCATGCTTGATTACAGCCGTACAGATGAGCGCGAGGCAGATCAGGTAGGCATTCAGTACCTCATCAAAGCAGGCTTTTCTCCATGGGGACTTCCAAATGCTTTTGTCCACATCCAGAAGCAACAGTGGCGTAGCGGTGGCGGTGTCCCCCAATATCTGAGCACACACCCTGACGTGCAGCAACGCATCCAATATCTGAGCAACCAAGTCAGGCTGCTCCCTCTGGATGTCCGGGACCGCAAAGATGACAACTCACGCTTCCGCCGTATCCAGACTCTGATCAGGGCACGCTTTGCCGATCAGGAAGCGGCGCTGCATTACTTCAATACTTCCACCGCCATTGCGCCTGCTCTCGCCCAGATGGGCAAAGGAATTGTCTACGCCCGTCAGAACAAAATCGCAGTGGCAACCGAAATGTTCGACAGCGCCTTGAAAGCTGCGCCCTCTGACGCTCTTGTTTTACGCGAAGCTGGTCGCTTTCATTACAATAAGGGAGACCAGAAGCGAGCAGCCACATTGTTGCAACGTGCAGTCATGTCAAACCCGGATGACCTGATGGCGCTTTTTTTCTTTGCACGGCTTCTGGCCGATAACGGTCAGATTGACAAAGCGGTGGAATACTATGAGCAGGTATTGAGAAAACTTCCGGAAGATCCTGAAGTCCATTACTATTATGGCAGGATGCTGGGCGAAAACAGCAGGCTTTTCGAAGGCCATTTACAGCTTGCGTACAGTGCTCTGTATAAAAATGATAAACGAAAGGTTGAGTTCCACCGCAAGCAGGCTGAAACACTTGCCCGCACCGAAGAAAACCAGAAAGCCCTTGAGTTGTTTGATGCCCGCCATGCGGAACGTGCGGAGTTCTGGTAATCATGCAGATTATATCTTCATGGCCTGTCGGTGGAAAACGGCTGGAGCTTGTGCAGGGAGACATTACCCGTTTCAAAGCCGGTGCCATTGTCAATGCAGCCAACAGCAGACTGGCTGGAGGCGGAGGTGTGGATGGTGCCATTCACGCAGCGGCAGGCAAACAGCTTTCGGCAGCCTGCTCCCGCTGGATTGCAGTACATGGCAGTCTTCCTGCGGGTCAGGCTATGATAACAGACGCGTTCAACCTGCCTGCAAAGTACATCATTCATACTGTTGGCCCGATCTGGCAGGGTGGAAACAATAATGAGCACAAAACATTACGCAATGCTTACAATGCCTGTCTGGCACTATGCGACCAAAATGAAATCCACCATATAGCGTTTCCGGCAATAAGTTGCGGAGTATATGGCTTTCCTGTAGAGGAGGCAGCTCCTCTGGCGTTACAATGTACTATCGACAATCTGCAACAAGCCGGTGTTCCGAGCAAAATTTCCTTTGTACTGTACAACAAGCCTAGTTGCAAAAAATGGCTAACCGCAGCCCGGGACGTATCCGAGCTGTCTTAAAAGAGAGATACATATGCAATTGAAAGGCACTACTATACTGGCAGTGAAAGATGAACACGGAGTTTCCATGGCCGGCGACGGGCAGGTGACGCTCGGGCAGGCTATCGTGATGAAGCATGGAGCCCGTAAAGTCCGCCGTATATATAAAGATAAAATCATAGCAGGTTTTGCAGGCTCCACTGCAGATGCGTTCACCCTGTTTGAACGCTTTGAAATAAAGCTGGAAGAATTTGGCGGTAACCTGCTTCGTGCCAGCGTGGAGATGGCAAAGGACTGGCGCAAAGACAAATTTCTACGACGTCTAGAAGCAATGTTACTGGTTTCTGACGGAACTACCCTGCTGATGCTCAGCGGTACAGGCGACGTTATCGAGCCTGACGACGGAGTAGCAGCTATCGGCAGCGGCGGTCCATATGCGCTATCCGCAGCCAGAGCACTTCAGCGCCACACTTCCCTTCCTGCAGAAGAAATTGTCCGCAAGGCTATGGCCATTGCAGGCGAATTGTGTGTCTTTACAAATGATCAGCTCACCGTGGAAAACGCAGAAAGAATCTAGCAATGCCATCGTTCACCGCGCAGACATTACGCTCAGGCTGCAAAATCAACCTGCACCTGCAAATCAAGGGAGAGTTACCCAACGGCTATCACGAGCTGGAAACTCTCTTTTATCCTCTGGCAGTACCCTATGACGAAATGCACGTTACGCCGGCAAGCGATGGTATAACAATAGAATGCGAGCGTAATGACCTGTGCGGTGAAAACAACATTATCTGCAAGGCATGGGAAGCATATAAAAAAGCTGGAGGCCCGGCCCCTGCCATGAAGGTGCACCTTAAAAAAGGGGTGCCTGACGGAGCCGGACTGGGTGGCGGAAGCGCCAATGCTTCAAAGATACTAACTTTTCTTAATTCCATTGCAGGAGAAGAAGGGTTAACTGCACAACAAATGAATGCGGTTGCGGCCTCAGTAGGCGCCGATGTGCCATTCTTTCTGCATAATAAACCATGCCTTGCGACCGGAATTGGTGAAAAACTTTTACCTTTACCTCTTGACCTTTGTGGGTGGTACCTTGTACTAGTCTGCCCCGGTGTACAGGTACCGACGGCTTGGGCGTACGGTCAGTGGGATTCATCCCATAAGCCCGATTCCGCCAACGCAGTGCAAGGACCTGTCATTATGTATAATCCGGAAGAAGTTGCAGCCCTGAGCGGCCTGGCAACATCAACGGAACTTTCAAGCGGGCACAGCCCGACTGAATGGAAAAAAAATACAAATGACAACTTGACAACTGAGGAACAAGCCGATAGTAAACCTGTCTCTCGTGCCCTGTGGCTCTTTAACAGCTTTGAAACGGTGGTATTCTCGGTCCATTCCGAGCTTAGGCAGTATAAGAACTTGCTTCTTATGCAAGGCGCCTCAGCCGCTCTGATGAGTGGTAGCGGTTCCAGTCTGTTCGGCTTTTTCAGGGACAAAGCAGAGGCCGAGAGCGCGGCGCAGCTTTTTATACAAAGCGGTGTGGCAACATATTTCCACCGGTTATAATGCAGGGGTGTAGCCAAGTCGGTAAGGCAACGGGTTTTGGTCCCGTCATTCGAGGGTTCGAGTCCTTCCGCCCCTGCCATTTTTTTTGTGTGAACCATAAAAAAGTCCCGGATCTTATGACAATGCATGGCGATTTAAAAATCCTTACCGGCACCGCCAATCCGGAATTAGCCAGCGCCATTTGCAACCACCTCGGCTGCCAACTGACTCCTACGCTGTGCGAAACATTCAGTGACGGTGAAATCAGAATCGAAATCGGCGACAATGTTCGCGGTGATGATGTATTCATCGTACAGCCGACTTGTGCTCCGGTTAACGACAACCTGATGCAACTCGGCCTGATGCTCGATGCTCTTAAAAGAGCAAGCGTGGGCCGCGTTACTGCTGTTGTCCCATATTATGGTTATGCACGACAGGACCGTAAGGTCAGCCCTCGTGCACCTATCAGCGCCAAGCTGACCGCTGACTTGCTCCAGACTGCCGGCATGGACCGCATGGTCACCGTAGACCTGCACGCAGGGCAAATTCAGGGTTTTTTCAACTGTCCGGTAGACAACCTTTACGCAGCACCCGTCATTCTTGACTACCTGCGTCAGACAGTCTCCAACGACATTGTTATCGTATCGCCCGATGCTGGCGGCGTAGAGCGCGCACGCGCTTATGCAAAGCGTCTGGGCGCCTCTCTTGCAATCATCGACAAGCGTCGCGACAAGCCCAATCAGGCCGAAGCTATGAACGTTATCGGCGACGTAGAAGGCAAAACCGCCATTGTCGTTGATGATATGATTGACACAGCCGGCACCATGGTTGCTGCAGGCAAAGTGCTGCTGACCAAAGGCGCCAAAGAAGTGATGGCCTGCACAACACATCCAGTGCTGTCCGGACCGGCGATTGAACGCCTCTGCGAGTCTGCTTTCTCGCAGGTTGTCGTTACTGATACAATTCCGCTCGGCCCCAAACTGCAGGCATGCAGCAAGCTGAAAGTTCTTTCCGTTGCAGGATTGCTGGCAAAAGCCATCCACAACATCCACACGGAATCATCTGTCAGCGTGCTTTTTGTGTAGGCACAAACACGTATCACACGCGCCGCAAGAATAGCGCGACGTTTTTTTGAAAGGAGAGAACTATGTCTCAGCAGATGACACTGAGCGTCCAGAAGCGTGAAGACCTGGGCAAAGGTGCCAATCGCAGGCTGCGCAGCACCAATCAGGTTCCCGGCATTTTCTACAATAGCAACGGCAAAAACATTCCCGTTACTATTGATGGTCTCAAGCTGGAAAAAGTGTTTACCGCAGCCGGCAAAACCACTATTTTCAACGTAGACATCGAAGGTGAAAGCTCCCCCTGCCTGATCTGGCAGATTGAACGTCATCCTTACAAGCCTATCTTCACCCACGTTGACCTTTTCGGCGTAGATCTGGAAAAGCCCCTCAAGGTGCGTGTACCTTTGAAGGTTACCGGCGTTGCAAAGGGCACCAAGATCGGTGGTCGTATGGAAGTTTACCGTGATTTTGTTGACGTTGTTGCAAAGCCTGGCACAATTCCTACCGAAATCGCTATTAATGTCTCCGACATGAACATGGGCGATGCAGTTTACGTTGCCGACATCAAGCTTGAAGACGGACACTGCAAGTTCGATAGCAACTACGTTATCGTGCGCGTGTCCGCTCCCCGCGGTGGTAAGGGCGCCGAAGCTGAAGAAAAATAGCAGCTTCTGCCTTCCCCTTTCGGGATATATTATGCTTTTATGCGGCCTCGTATCCATATACGGGGCCGCATTCCCGTTTAGCTGAACCTCTCCCGCTTCCGTTATCCAGCCCACCGGACAAGCATTATGAACTTAGATGGTCTTATTGTCGGCCTAGGTAATCCCGGTAAAGAGTATGAAAACACCAGGCACAATCTGGGATTTATGCTTATCGACGCCTTGCTTGATGAAGCCCGAGCGTCAGCGCCCTACTCTGTTTCAGCGTTAACTACCGGCAAAAAAAAATATGACCTGTGGAAGTGCTCGCCTCTGGGCACCAACACGACATGGCTTTTAGCCAAGCCGATGACGTTCATGAACAAGAGCGGCGAGGCTGTAGCGCATATTTGTGGTTACTATCGGATTCCCCCCGAAAGAATTGTTGTCCTGCATGACGAACTAGATCTGCCTCTTGGCCGGCTCAAGTTCAAAACAGGCGGCGGGCTTGCGGGACATAACGGCTTAAAGTCCATTGCGGGACTCATCGGAAGTCAGGAATTCCACAGAATGCGTCTGGGAATCGGCAAGCCTCAGGGCGTTCAGACGACTGGACATGTACTGGGACGATTCAGTAAAACGGAGCAGCCGGTAGTAGAGAAGATACTTGAAGCCGGCATGGAAGGGTTACGCCTTTTCATTGAGCAAGGTGCCGATGCCGCCGTGCAGTTTGTAAACTCTCAAAATATCCAGTAGCTGGAGCACGAAATAGCCATAGACTCTCACCGCTTGATAGGGTATTATGCAAAGTCCTTTCAGCGGCTAGAGAATCCCTCAAGGAGTGCCAAGTGTTTGTTCCCGACCAACTTGTCGTTTACCCTGCTCAAGGCGTTGGTAAAGTCGAACGTCTTGAGAAGCAGAGTGTAGGCGGCGCAGAAGCCGAATTTTACATCGTTCGTATTTTAAGTAACAATGTTACCCTTATGGTTCCCGTAAAAAATGCGGTAAACGTAGGGCTGCGCGCGCTGTGCACGGCAGAAGAGGGACGCAAGATACTCGAATCTCTTCAGGACCGCTCTGACTTTACCGGCTACACCGGTCAGAACTGGAACAGAAGATATCGTGAATACTCTGAAAAACTTAAAAGCGGCAGCCTTGATGATGTGGCCTATGTCCTGAAAGAACTGCTGCTCATCGGCAAAGACAAAGAGCTTTCTTTTGGCGAGCGGCGTCTTCTTGAGCAATCTATGGGTCTTATAACCCTTGAACTTGCTCATGCACTTGGTACTACGCAAGACGATATCAAAGAACAGATTGAAAGTTTCTTTGAAGATGTTCTTAAACCAGTTGAAAGCGCAGAATAGCTTCTTGCCAAGACTTTGGCTTTAGGCTAAGGTTTTTTAACTGAGCCAAGTATTTGGTATCCGCAAGTACCCACTCAGGTGGTGCTTGCACCGACTCTGCTACGAGTCTCCTTTTTCCTGTCATAACCAGATTCATTTTGCTTACCACGCGACACTTCATCGATTTTTCGCGGGTCAGGACTTACTTGAGCGCTTCTATATAGCGCAGCTTTGTAATCTGGTGCTTTTCTCACCTTCAGCCCCCCTGCGTCTTGCAATGGAACAGCAAGAAAACACAAAAAGAAAGTACACGCGTAAGAAAAACATCGTTCATCATCAGCCCCCTGCAAACCCCGATAGTCATATGTACCTTTCGGAGTTAAAAACAAAAAGCATGGCTGAACTGATGGAGCTGGCTGACCAGTATAACGTTGAAAACCCCAGCAACCTGCGTAAGCAGGAGCTTATTTTCGCGTTACTGCAAAACTGTGCTTCTCAGAACGGTGCAATCTATGGTGAAGGCGTTCTGGAAATTCTTCCCGATGGTTTCGGATTTTTGCGCTCGCCAATGTATAGCTACATGCCGGGCCCTGACGACATCTATGTTTCTCCTTCTCAAATCCGACGCTTCACCCTACGCAAAGGCGACATTGTTTCAGGGCAGATACGGCCTCCTAAAGAAGGCGAACGTTACTTTGCTCTGCTGAAAGTTACGGAGATTGGCCTCCAGCCTCCGGAGAAAGCAAAAAACCTTGTTCTGTTTGACAACCTGACCCCCATTTATCCTGACAGACAGCTTGTCATGGAAAACGGAGATAAAAACTTCTCCGGCAGAGTCATCGACCTGATGGCTCCTATTGGATGCGGGCAACGCGGACTTATCGTGGCCCCGCCCAGAACAGGCAAAACCATCCTTCTCCAGAATCTTGCCAACTCTATCAACGCAAATAACCCCGACGTCTACCTCATAGTTCTGCTGATTGACGAGCGTCCTGAAGAAGTGACTGACATGGAACGCACCGTCAAGAATGCCGAAGTCATCAGCTCAACGTTCGATGAACCTCCGCAACGTCATGTACAGGTCTGTGAGATGGTGCTTGAAAAGGCAAAACGCCTTGTCGAGCGCAAGCGTGATGTAGTGATTCTGTTAGACTCCATCACAAGACTCGGACGCGCCTACAACGCCGTAACGCCTTCCTCCGGCCGGGTACTCTCCGGCGGTCTTGATGCAAATGCCCTGCAGCGTCCCAAGCGCTTCTTCGGTGCTGCACGTAATATTGAAGAAGGCGGCAGCTTGACCATTATCGCCACTGCCCTCATTGATACCGGATCCCGCATGGATGAAGTTATCTTTGAAGAGTTCAAGGGCACCGGCAACCTCGACATCTACCTTGATCGTCATCTTGCTGAAAAACGTGTATTCCCTGCTATCGACATCAACAGAACAGGTACCCGCAAGGAAGACCTGCTCCTTTCTGATGAAGTACTGAACAGAGTCTGGATACTGCGTAAAATCCTTGCGCCCATGAACTCTGTCGACAGTATGGAATTCCTGCTGGACAAAATGCGTGGCACAAAAAGCAACCGTGACTTCCTCATCGGTATGAACAAATAAGCCACGGTCACACGAACCCCATCACCCTGCCTTATACATTAATAAGGCAGGGTTTTTTATTTTCATTACCCTCCCTCCAGAAGTCTGCCTTTTTTCTCTCCAATTTTATCTTGTTGGAAGCCAGACCATACCCCGCCCTCCATTTTCTACTCACTCTTCGCAAGCCCGCAACAGCACTCTTTGCACAATGTTTGCACACTCAACCATCATGTAAAACACGACATTTCTCTTTCTGCTGATTCCTGCCATGACACATCCCCTTCTATTAGTGCTACGTTTTCTAATTTTGATAGCACTTTTAGACATGTTTGAATGCACAACCATTACACACAAACTGACATATCAGAATTCTTGATAATTTTCCCGATTCTTATTTACCATTCCGTTGACACAAGATTTGGCTGGATTGTATTTTTCTATCAAATTTGACCGAAGCTATTTGTTACAGCATCGGATTCATAAACGCCCAACGTTGAAGGAGGCAGGGATGAGTCTCAGCAGGCGTAATTTTGTAAAACTGTGCACAGGCACAGTTGCGGGCTTTGGGGTATCCCAAATGTTCCATCCCGCGATTCGCGACGCACTGGCTGATACGCTGAAAGGCGAGCGTCCGCCGGTACTCTGGCTGCAGGGTCAGGGTTGTACCGGATGTTCCGTTTCGCTGCTTAACAGTGTTCACCCCAGCATCAAGGATGTTCTTCTTGATGTCATTAGTCTGGAATTCCACCCCACCGTCATGGCATGGGAAGGCGAACAGGCTATTGAGCACATGATGAAGATCGTTGAGAAGTACGAAGGCAAGTTCTTTGTAGTAGTCGAAGGCTCCATTCCCACGGCTGCCGACGGCAAATACTGCATCATCGGTGACATCAACCATAAAGAAATCTCCATTGCCGACGCCATGCGCGACATCGCAGCAAAGTCCGCCGCTGTACTCGCAGTAGGCACCTGTGCCGCTTACGGCGGTATCCCCGCTGCAGAAGGCAACGTAACAGAGTCCATGTCTGTTCAGCAGTACTTTGAACAGGAAGGCATCAAGACTCCTGTGGTGAACATCCCTGGCTGTCCTCCCCATCCTGACTGGATCGTGGGCACGGTTGTGGTCGCCCTTGATGCCATCAAAAAGCATGGCCTCGAAGGCGGTCTCGGCGAAGTGGTTAAACTGCTCGACAGCGAAGGCCGCCCCACTCCCTTCTTCGGCACAAACATCCACGACAACTGTCCTTACCTGCCTCAGTTCGACGAAATGATCATGTCGGAAACCTTCACCCAGAAAGAAGGCTGCCGGTACGATCTCGGATGTAAAGGCCCCTCCACCATGGCAGACTGCTATAAACGCAAATGGAACAACGGCGTTAACTGGTGCATCGACAATGCTATCTGCATCGGTTGCGTAGAACCAGACTTCCCCGACGGCAAGTCTCCGTTCTACGAGGCATAAGTATCCAGCGTTTGATCAAATTCAGGAGGAGACCACATGTCTGGTTGCACGAATAAAATGGCAGCCGGTGGCGTTAGCGGCAAAACCAAAATCGCTATCGATCCGGTTACCAGAATTGAAGGCCACTTGAAGGCCGAAGTCGTTGTTGAAGGTGGCAAAGTAGTTGATGCCCACCTTTCCGGCGGCATGTTCCGCGGCTTTGAGCAGATTCTGCGCGGCCGCGATCCCCGTGATGCTTCGCAGATTGTACAACGTATCTGCGGTGTTTGCCCCACAGCTCACTCCACTGCCTCTGTTATGGCACTGGATAAGGCTTTCAAAGTCAAGGTGACCACCAACGGCCGCCTGACCAGAAACCTGATTCTGAGTGCAAACTACCTGCAGTCGCATATTCTGCATTTCTACCACCTTGCAGCGCTGGACTTCGTAAAGGGTCCTGAAACTGCACCTTTCGTACCCCGCTTTAAAGAGCCTGATCTGCGTCTGCCCTCTGCAGTGAACCAGGTTGCGGTAGACCAGTATCTTGAAGCCCTCGAAGTACGTCGCATATGCCACGAAATGGTAGCCATTTTCGGCGGCAAAATGCCTCACGTTCAGGGTCAGGTAGTTGGCGGCACCACCGAAATTCCCACCAAGGAAGCTCTGGTCGAATACGCTGCCCGCCTGAAAAAAGTACGTAAGTTCATTGAAGAGAAATACGTTCCTGTAGTTTACCTTGTAGGCAGCGTATACAAAGATCTCTTCTCCTTCGGTCAGGGTTACAAAAACTGTGTATCGTTCGGCGTATTCCCGCTTAACGACGATGAAACCGAGTTTGCACTCAAGCCCGGTGTATACGTAGACGGTCAGGACAAGCCCTTTGACGCCAAGCTTATCAAAGAATACGTCAAATACAGCTGGTTCGACGATAACACCACCGGCTTGCACTACACCGAAGGTCAGACGGTACCCGATCCGAACAAGCCCGGCGCATACAGCTTTGTTAAGGCCCCCCGTTACGACGGCAAAGCCTGCGAAGTTGGCCCGCTTGCCCGTATGTGGGTTGCCAACCCCGAACTAAGCCCCATCGGCCAGAAGATGCTGAAAGAAAACTACGGGATCAACGCCAAGTACTTCCGTGACCTTGGTGAAGACCTTGCTTTCTCCCTCATGGGCCGCCACGTTGCCCGTGCGGAAGAAACCTGGCTGACCCTCGGCTTCATCGACCGCTGGCTGAAAGAAGTAATACCCGGAGCAGAAACCTACGTACCTTCCGAGATTCCTGAAGTATCCGAGGGCACTGGCTTTACCGAAGCCCCCCGCGGTTCGCTGCTGCACTACATCGACATCAAAGATTCGGTTATCAGCAACTACCAGATCGTTTCCGCAACTCTGTGGAACTGCAACCCCCGTGACGACATGGGCAACCGCGGTCCTGTAGAAGAAGCGCTGATCGGCACTCCCGTTCCCGATCTGGAAAACCCCGTCAATATCGCGCGCCTCATACGTGCGTTTGACCCGTGACTGGGCTGCGCTGTGCACGTGCTGCACGCAGAGTCCGGTAAGGTTTCCGTAGTCGAATTCTAGTCGAATACCTACCTTGCTTCGCTAAGGGGCCTTCGGGCCCCTTTTTATTTTGCACTGCAAACGGACTGACCGGTCTTGCAAACCACAAAATACAAAGCTACAACCGACGGAAACAACTTGACGAAGGAGCTCGCATGCCCCGTTTGCTGGTCCTTGGAATCGGTAACAGTCTACTTACAGATGACGGTGTCGGTGTTTTTGCCGCAGAAGCTCTCCAAAAAGAGACCTGGCCCGAAAATGTCACCATTATGGAAGGTGGTACTTTTACACAGGATATTTTCTATC
The DNA here is from genome assembly GCF_047973035.1 of Oleidesulfovibrio sp. Classification (NCBI taxonomy): domain Bacteria; kingdom Pseudomonadati; phylum Thermodesulfobacteriota; class Desulfovibrionia; order Desulfovibrionales; family Desulfovibrionaceae; genus Oleidesulfovibrio; species Oleidesulfovibrio sp. The sequence goes on along the minus strand of NZ_JBKEBF010000005.1, from coordinate 35,386 downwards.
TTTTTGAAGGCTACGACAGGTTGCTGGTACTTGACGTAATCCACGCGGGTCACGCTCCGGGAACCATCTACAGGCTGACTGAAGAAGACTTGATCCAAAAAGACAACCAACGGCTGTCCATTCATGATGTTGACCTCATTGATTCGCTTAAGATGGCGGAGCTGCGGGGCAAACGCCCCTACCTGCAGGTTGTGGGTATGGAACCGCAAGACATCACTACATGGAACATAGGATTGTCAGAGCCGTGTCAGGAAAAGTTTGAAAAGTTTTTAGATGTGGCCAGAGAGGATATACATAAAATCCTTCAAGAAATGGCGTAATCGGGACCACAATATCAAAGGCTGCCTTGTTTCAAGGCAGCCTTTTCTTATCAAAATTCATCAGCCGAACAGTACTGTCAGTGAGTAGTAACACGCCTGCCCCCCCTTCCATCAAGTTTTCTGATACAATCAGTTTGCATAAATATGCAAATTCAATTTGAAATAAAAACTGAAACCATGCTACAACCATACGTAATATCGGTTTATACGCCGTATAAACGATTTGAGCCTGTTTTTTGACTCTTATTTGCAAAACAAATGCAGGCGCAAAAACGAGTCAAAAAACGGCACTGCACATGTTGCCTTTGGCAACTGGAGCAATTGTGCTCCTGCAGGCCAGTCCTTTCATTACAGTAAGGAGGTTCCGTATGAAGTTTTCTGTGGGTCTCGGTAAAGAGGGCGCAGAAGAACGGTTGGCAAGCCATGGTGTTTCTCGCCGTGACTTTCTGAAATTCTGTTCCACTGTTGCGGTTGCCATGGGAATGGGGCCGGCTTTCGCTCCGGAGGTCGCCAGGGCACTGACAACAGGCAAACGCCCCTCTGTCGTCTATCTGCACAATGCAGAGTGCACCGGTTGCTCCGAATCTGTACTGCGCGCGTTCAACCCGTACATTGACGAACTGCTGCTTGATACTATCTCTCTGGATTATCACGAGACCCTTATGGCCGCAGCAGGTCAAGCCGCGGAAGAGGCCCTGCATCAGGCAGTACATTCACCCGACGGTTTCATCGCTATCGTTGAAGGAGCCATTCCTGTAAAAGACAACGGTATCTACGGCATGATTGGCGGTCGCACCATGCTGGAAATCTGCTCAGACATTTTACCGCGGGCAAACGCCGTCATTTCATACGGTACCTGTGCCACATACGGCGGAGTACAGGCAGCAGCCCCCAACCCCACCGGAGCAAAGGGCATCAATGACGCTTTGGGTGGACTGGGTGTAAACGCAATCAACATCTCCGGCTGCCCGCCCAACCCCTACAACCTTGTCGGAACCATCGTCCATTACCTTCAGAACGGAACAATTCCGGAGCTGGACAGCCTTAACCGCCCGCTCATGTTCTTCGAAAAAACCGTACACGAACAGTGTCCGCGGCTTAAGCACTTTGAAGCCGGCGAGTTTGCTCCGTCTTTTGATTCAGAAGAAGCACGCAAAGGGTGGTGTCTTTATGAGTTGGGCTGCAAGGGCCCTGTTACCATGAACAACTGCCCCAAGATCAAGTTCAACCAGACAAACTGGCCTGTTGATGCAGGGCACCCCTGCCTCGGTTGCAGCGAGCCTGACTTCTGGGATGAGATGACGCCCTTCTACGAAATGTAGCGGCCTGTCTCAGCTAACTACGAACGCATTCTAGCTTCATAAGAGGAATCAATATGAGCGGTTGCAGAGCAAAAACAGCCCCTGCCGGTATTCCGGTAACACCTCAAAGCAACTTCAACGGCCCCATTGTGATTGACCCGATCACTCGCATTGAAGGGCACCTGCGCATTGAGGTTGAAGTAGAGAACGGTCGCGTTAAAAACGCATGGAGCAGCTCCCAGTTATTCCGCGGCCTGGAAATTATCCTTAAAGGCCGCGACCCGCGTGACGCACAGCACTTTACCCAGCGCACCTGCGGCGTATGTACCTCTACCCATGCGCTGGCTTCTACCCGCTGTGTAGAAAACGCTGTCGGCGTACGCATTCCGAAAAACGCCACCTTGATGCGTAATCTGGTGCTGGCTGCCCAGTATATGCACGACCACATTGTTCATTTCTACCATCTGCACGCGCTGGACTGGGTCGATGTTACCAATGCGCTGAAAGCCGATCCGGCAAAAGCGGCCAAGTTGGCAAGCACCATTTCGCCTCGCAAAACAACGGCTGCCGATCTTAAAGCCGTGCAGGAACGCCTGGCCAAGTTTGTGGAAAGCGGCCAGTTGGGGCCGTTTACCAATGCATACTTCCTTGGTGGACACCCGTCGTACTACCTTGAGCCTGAAGTAGATCTCATCGCTACGGCTCACTACCTTGAAGCTCTCCGCCTGCAGGTGAAAGCTGCACGGGCCATGGCTGTATTCGGGGCAAAGAACCCGCATACCCAGTACACTGATGTCGGCGGCGTAACCTGCTACGATGGGCTTACCCCCGAGCGTATTGCAGAATTCACGGCCCTCTGGAAAGAAACCAAAGCGTTTATTGACGAAGTGTACATTCCCGACCTGCTTGCCGTTGCAGGCTCGTACAAGGACTGGGCCGCTATCGGCGGAACAAGCAACTTCCTTACCTTTGGCGAATTCCCCACCGATGAATACGATCTGAACAGCCGCTTCTTCCCGCAAGGCGCTATCTTTGGTCGAGATCTGGGCAACGTCAAAAACTTTGACCCCAATCTGATTAAAGAGCACGTACGATACAGCTGGTACGAAGGCGATCAGGCACACCACCCCTACAACGGCGTGACCGAGCCCAACTACACCGGCCTTCGCGGTGAAAACGACAGATACTCGTGGATGAAGGCTCCCCGCTATATGGACGAGCCCATGGAAACCGGCCCGCTGGCACAGGTGCTCACTGCATACGCCCGAGGACACAAAGAAACCAAAACTCTGGTTGATGCTGTATTGGGCAACCTCGGTGTCGGGCCCGAAGCGCTCTTCTCCACTCTTGGCCGTACTGCTGCCCGCGGCATCGAAACCGCCATCATTGCAGAGATGACCGGCAACATGATCATGGAACTCAAAGACAACATCGCCTCCGGCGATAATACAATCTACGAGCCATGGGAAATGCCGAGCGAAGCTGAAGGCGTCGGTTTTGTCACCGCACCTCGTGGTGGTCTCTCGCACTGGATTAAGATCAAGGACGGCAAGATCGAAAACTTCCAGCTTGTGGTTCCATCCACATGGACGCTTGGACCGCGCTGTGCGAAAGGCAAAATGAGTCCTGTAGAGGAGTCCCTTATCGGAACTCCGGTTGCTGATCCCAAGCGTCCGGTTGAAATCCTGCGAACCGTCCACTCATTCGACCCCTGTATCGCCTGCGGCGTACATGTGATCGATTCGCAGAGCAACGAAGTACATAAGTTCAAGGTTCTGTAATTTTGCAGACAAACCTGTCAAAACAGAGGGAGTCTGGCCTTGCGCTGGACTCCCTTTTTTACCTATAGTGCACCCGTATGGATCAGAAAAATCGCATACTCGTTTTGGGCGTCGGCAACATTCTGTATACCGACGAAGGGTTGGGAGTCCGCGCTGTGGAATCCCTGATGGATCGCTATGAATTTGCAGAAAATATAACCCTGATGGATGGCGGCACACTGGGCATCAAACTTATGGATGCCATAATGAGCTGCGATCAACTGATTGTTGTCGATGCCGTACTGGGTGGAGATGAACCCGGCTCAGTATACCGTCTTACCGGTGAAGACCTTCGCAAGAGTCTTGGTTTCAGCGATTCCATGCACCAGACAGATCTGGTGGACACGCTGATCTACTGCGACATCGCCGGTCACAGGCCCGAAGCTGTAGTCATAGGTATGGAGCCGTATGACTATCAGACCATGGGCATTGATGTTTCACCGGCTGTTGCAGAGCGACTGCCTGCCATGTGTGACATCGTCCTGAAAGAAGTCACTGCCTTGGGCGGTGAGTGGGCTGCAAAACTGTAACGAGAGGGGGCAAAACTGTATGTGTCTGGCAATTCCTGCAGAAATCGAAGAACTGCTCGACGGCGACATGGCTAAATGTCGGGTCGGCAAAAGTGATACCTTTGTAACAGTTTCCACTATGCTGCTTGAAGAGCCTCCGGCCATAGGCGATTTTCTGATTGTTCACGCCGGTTTTGCCCTGCGCAAACTTGACCCGCTTGAAGCGCAGGAAAGCCTGCGATTGCTGCGCCAGATGGCCAACATAGAAGAAGGTACTCCCGGAGGCTTCTAACCGTGTACCGGCCCGCATCAATACTGGCACTTGGCGACAGCCTGACCGAAGGGTACGGCTTACCGTCAGGGTGCGCTTTTCCCGATGTTCTGGAAGAACTGCTCACAGTCGAAGGGCATAATGTGAACATAGTTAATCTGGGACTTTCGGGCGACACCACGGCAGGCGGGCTGCGACGAATGACCTCTTGGCTTTCAAGACACCCGGCTCCCGATGCTGCCATCGTGGAGCTGGGCGTTAACGATGCCTTTATGGGAATCGATTTTGAAGAAATACATGACAACCTTGATGCTATCCTGAGCAGACTTACATCCGAAGGTATTCCGGTACTGCTGGCTGGCATGAAGTTGCCCTTTCCTGCATCAGTTGAAGATCAGGATAGTTACGAGGCTATTTTCGCCGCACTGGCACAAAAGCATAATACAGTTTTCTATCCGCACTTTCTGCAAGACGTGTTCGGTGTTCCTGCCTTTAATCTGCCTGACGGCATCCACCCGAATGAAAAAGGAATAAAGCGGATTGCACAGAACATGTTGCCGTCTGCCCTTTCCCTTTTGCAACACGTAAGCTCGAAGTAGCTTTCTCCCCCCCTCCTTCGTGCCAACACAACCACACCATACAGCCAAAGCAATTAACGCGACTGAAAGCACGTCAGCATACGTTGGTTGGCACCTGACGTGCTTGACTTTACGCGCCGCTTGAACCATGTTTCTGAGTTTGCAACGTCCCGTATCCGATGCTTCGGAGGAGAATATTATATATGAGCGATTATAAAAAAACCCTGCATTTGCCTGTCACAAAATTTCCAATGAAGGCAAACCTGACCCAGAAAGAGCCTGAGATGCTCAAACTCTGGGAAGAAACTGATGCCTACCGCGTCATGTACTCTACCGGTGCCAGCAAAGAGCCGTACGTATTGCACGATGGTCCACCCTACGCCAACGGCAACATTCATCTGGGGCACGCGCTCAATAAGATTCTCAAGGACATTATCGTCAAGTCCCGCAACATGCAGGGCCATTCTGCCCAGTATGTGCCCGGCTGGGACTGTCATGGCCTGCCTATCGAGCACAAAGTAGAACAGCAGCTCGGCGAAAAGAAAAAGACTATTCCCGCCCATGCCGTACGCCGAGAATGCCGTAAGTACGCAACCAAGTACCTTGATATTCAGCGCAAAGAATTTAAAAGGCTGGGTGTTCTTGGCGAATGGGATAAGCCGTACATCACCATGACTCCCGACTATGAAGCCGCCACGGCCCGCGAACTGGTCCGCTTCATGGATAAGGGTTCAGTCGTACGCAGCAAAAAACCTATTTACTGGTGCTGCTCGTGTGAAACCGCACTGGCAGAAGCAGAAGTGGAATACCACGACCACACTTCTCCTTCCATTTTTGTCCGCTTCCCCATGCCTGATGCGAAGGTAACAGAAGTTCTGGGTACCGACCCTGTTTCCACTTCCATTGTCATCTGGACCACCACTCCGTGGACCATTCCTGACAACATGGCTGTCGCTGTGCATCCCGAATTTGAATACGCGGTTGTAAAACACGGTGACGAACATTTTGTGCTGGCTACAGAACTAGTGGAAAGCAGTGCAAAAACTTTCGGCTGGGAAAACGTTGAAGTAGTGCGCACCATTCAAGGTGCACAGCTGGAAGGCCTTGTGGCCCGCCACCCTATTTACGACCGTGAATCCCCTGTTGTGCTTGCTGACTACGTTACCCTTGATTCCGGTACCGGCTGCGTTCACACCGCTCCCGGTCATGGTCGCGAAGACTATGAAACGGGTCTGCGTTATGGTCTGGAAATTTACTCTCCGATGAACGACGAAGGCCGTTTCCTCGACTCAGTAGAACACTTTGCCGGACTGACAATTTTTGAAGCCAACCCCAAAGTAATTGAAAAGCTGCAGGAGCTTGGCAATCTGCTGACACAAGCTAAAATCAGCCACTCCTACCCGCATTGCTGGCGTTGCAAGCAGCCTGTTATCTTCCGCGCAACCACGCAGTGGTTCATCTCCATGGAAGCTAACGACCTGCGCAAAAAGTCGCTGAATGCCATCCGCAATGACGTGGACTGGATTCCTGCATGGGGTGAAGAGCGTATCTTTAATATGATCGAAAACCGCCCCGACTGGTGCATTTCGCGTCAGCGCTTGTGGGGTGTTCCGATCATTGCTCTGCTGTGCGAATCCTGCGACGAAGCATGGTTCGATACTGAATGGGGCATGGGCATTGTAGATAAATTTGCAAAACATCCCACAGGCTGCGACTACTGGTTTGAAGCAGACCTCAGCGAGATTGTGCCCTCCAGTTTGAAGTGCCCCAAGTGCGGCGGCGACCACTGGAAAAAAGGCATGGATATTCTGGACGTGTGGTTTGACTCCGGCACCAGCTTTGCTGCCGTGGTCGAACAGCGCGAAGAGTGCGAATTCCCCGCAGACCTGTACCTTGAAGGCTCGGACCAGCATCGCGGCTGGTTCCACAGCTCTTTGCTGGCTTCCATGGGTACCCGTGGCATTCCGCCTTACAAAGCAGTGCTGACTCACGGTTATGTTGTGGACGGTGAAGGCCGCAAGATGTCTAAATCCATCGGTAACGGCATCGCTCCGCAGGAAGTCATCGACAAGTACGGCGCAGAAATCCTGCGTATGTGGGTTTCTTCTGCTGACTACCGCGAAGATGTGCGTATCTCTGAAGAAATTCTCAGCCGTCTGGTGGATGCATACCGCCGTATCCGTAACACCTGCCGCTACATTCTGGGCAACCTATCAGACATCAGCGCAGGCGACCTGTTACCGGTTGAAGAACTTGAGCCGCTTGACCGTTTCGCTCTGGACATCGCCATGCGTGCTCACAACCGTGTTCAGGCAGCATACAAGGATTACGAGTTCCATAAGGTATACCACACACTGCACAACCTTTGCGTCAGCGACCTGTCTGCATTCTACCTTGATATTCTCAAGGACAGACTCTACTCGTCCAAAGCTGATTCCAGAGAACGCCGTTCCGCGCAGACTGCGATTTACCACATTCTGCTGTTGCTTGTGCGCGACATGGCACCTGTACTCAGCTTCACTGCTGAAGAAGTGTTTTCGTACATTCCTGAATCACTTCGCCCCGAGGCTTCTACGGTTTTCGCTCTGCGCGAAGCGGACATTCCGGCTCTGAGCCTGAGCGACAAACAAAGAGCACACTGGACAACGTTCCTCGAAGTACGGGCAGAAGTAACCAAGGCCATGGAACCTGTGCGCAAGTCCGGCGAAATCGGCCATCCTCTGGATGCCCATGTAACTCTGCATGTTGACGAAAAGCTTGCCGACAGCCTGAAGGCCAGCGGTGCAGACCTGCGTTCCTGCTTCATTGTATCCAAAGTCAGTGTTGCAGAACTTGCACAGGCGCCCGCAGATGCGTATGCATCCGAAGAGCTCGAAGGTCTGCGGATCAGCATTGCAAAAGCTCCGGGAGCCAAATGCGAACGCTGCTGGATCTGGAGCGAGGAGTTGGGCACCAACTCCGAACACCCGACTCTGTGCCCGCGTTGCACCGGAGTCCTTACCGCCTAAAACATCATTGTTCGGGCCCGCATAGCGGGCCCGAACATTACCAGTAAAGGATAGCCCATGCGTCCGCGTTTTTTTGCAGTGTATTCCATCGCAGCCTTGGTTATAGCCATTGACCAGTGGACAAAACTGTGGGCGGCATCCAACATTCCCCCCTTTATCGGCTACAACGTCATTCCTGGTTTTTTTGACCTTGTTAACGTGCGTAACCGGGGAGCTGCATTCGGTTTCTTGAACCGAAGCGACATTGAATGGCAATTCTGGCTGTTTTTTGCAGCAGCACTCACTGCAGTAATTGCTATTATCCTGATGACACGTTCCGCCAAGAGTAATAAATACCTTTTCACAGGCTTTGGCTTGATCATGGGTGGAGCAATCGGCAACCTGATCGACAGAATCCGCATCAGGGCCGTCATCGATTTTCTGGATTTTTATATCGGCGACTATCATTGGCCTGCGTTCAACGTGGCAGACATAGGCATATGCCTCGGCGCCATGTTTGTCTGTCTTGCTGTGTACAAACAAAAATAGCAAAGCCGGACGGAGAACTCTGCGATGCTTCCCATTATTGACCTGATCCAACAAGCTGATAATCTGGCACTGACTATGTTGCTGCTGGCACTTCCTATTGTGCCCAACCTCTGGTGCATATGGCATGCGTACTCCAATGAGTTTCCCACACCGGCAGAACGTCTGCTATGGATGGGTATCGGAGTCTTTGTTCCTGTTATCGGCGGATTGGCGTACCTTATTTTTGGCTGGCGTCGCAGTAGAAAACCAAGAGCTGTTCAGGATGTTCAATAAAAAAACATTGTCCGTACTCTGTCTCGCTGTATTACTCTCAAGCGGATGCACCGTAGTAAAGCACCGCGATATACAGTATCTGCAGTCTTACATGGACTCCACCACTGCTTCTCTCGAAGTGGCCTCACACAAAGCCACCCGTTTGAACGAAGCAATCTCGCGCATGCTTCAACAGGAAGAAGACAGCCGGCAGGCTTTGCAGGCTGAACTGAAAGAACAACAGGAACAATTGCGCAAAGTAAAGCTGGCCGTAGAAAGAGTTCGCCGCAAAGCAAAGCAGCAAAGCCTTTCTCTGCATCAACAGGCAGCACAGTTAGCGCTCAGACAAGAACAGCTTGAGCTTAATATCCAGAGACTGTCATTGAATTTGTCGCGCAAGCTGGAGCCCCATGCCACATCCGGTGACTTTTCACAGGTAGATATCCAACAAGAAAAAAGTGAAACGCCTCCGGCTCTGTCAACTTCATCTACCGTGCCGGAAACAGACACTCCTGAATAGTCTGCTTTTCATCGCGCAAACAATTCTTACTTGCCCCAAAGCGATGAGCTACAGTACATTCATCGAATCTATCTAAAATGAACGTTACTTCTGATCAGGAATGAAAGATGAAAAACTTTGCTAAAGCATTTTGCGCAACCGCAACAATTCTCGCTCTGGGCGGCTGCGTTCAACAACAGGACTTAGACCTTCTGGAAATGCGCATTGCACAGCAAGAGCGCCATGTAGACTCGCTGACCAAAGAACTGGACAATGCAGCCCGCCAGATTGATACAGTTCAACCCAATCAGGCTGACCTGTGGTCGCAGGTACAAACAATGCGCGGCGAACTGGCTGTTCTGCAGGGACAGATGGACACCCTGCTCAGCAGTGAAAATAGCCTGCCTGAGGCAGTGCAGGAAATTAAACAGCTTCGTGCCGACTCCGACAGAATGGAGCTGGCTCTTCGCCAGATAGAATCTGAGTTGGGCCTTGATCTTGAAGTTCTTAAAAAGCCTGCAGCACCTGTATCCCCCCTGCCCGCTATAAATGCATCGGCAACCAATGCAACCAAGCCTAAGGCGCAGAGCAACAGCACCGTTGCCATCCCCGCCAATGACCCTGTAGCGGCAGCTGTGACCACATTGCCAGTTGCTACAGAGCGCGGAGTCACTCCCGGTAACACAACTGCCTCTGCTGCAAAGCTTGAAAAGCCCGGCCAGACAAACGAAACTGCAGTCCCCGCGCCTCAGGCCGACCCTGCCGAGCTTCTGTATGATCAGGCATTAGACTCTTTTAAAGAGCGCAATTACAAAACTGCACAGCGCTTATGGAAAGAGTTTGCTACAGCTTTTCCAAAACATGACATGGTCCCCAATGCAGTTTTCTGGCAAGGCGAATGCTATTATCAGATGGAAGACTACGCCAATGCGGCACTGGCCTATCAGGATGTGGTGACAAAGTTTCCCAAAAGCAACAAGTACCTGCCAGCTATCCTCAAGCAGGGAATTTCATTCATCAAGCTTGGCAAAACCAAAACAGGCAAAGCCAGACTTGAAGAAATAATTAAAAAATATCCTGATTCGCCCGAAGCTAAGAGGGCAAAAACGATTATCAAAGAGATAAAGTAGCAGAGAGTCTCTATAAGGACAGAACCATGAGCGAAGCACAAAAAGAATACAGAAAAAATATCCACCTGACATTTCCGCCGGAGGTGTCCAAAGACCCTGTCGTCTGTAACCTGACCCGCCTGTTTGACCTGACCTTCAATATTCTGAAGGCTCAGATTACTCCACGTAAGGAAGGTTACCTGACACTTGAGCTGGTCGGTTCGCAGGACAACTGCAAAAAGGCCATCGACTACCTGAAGGAACACGATATTGCTGTTTCTCCGGTTGACCAGCGTATCTCCCGTGATGAAGTCTCATGTATGCATTGCGGAATGTGCACCGCAATCTGTCCTGTTGATGCTCTGCGTATGAACTGGCAGGAACGCAATGTAACGTTTGATACTGACCGCTGTACCGCTTGCGGCCTGTGCACCAAGGTCTGTCCTGTGCGCGCCATGCATGTTGAAGTTGAAAACGGCCCCTGGTAACTTCGCCCATGGAAAAACGAGCTTATTCCCGCGTAGCGGCCAGTATTTCCGGCCGCTTCCGGATATTATCTTCCGGTGACGACCAGCCGATGTACTCCGGCTGGTCGCGCACCAATATCAAAGATGTAGAACAAGCTCTGCAGCAAGCAAAGCTGCCGGAGGCTATGGTGCAGTTTCTGGCCAGCATGGATGCTAAGCTGGATGCAATTCTGGGTCAGATGCAGAAGGACACTCTGCAGGAAGACTTTCCCCACAAGCTTCGCGGAACGGAAATCAGCGGCGCGGGGCTCCGCTTTACTGCATCAGATAAGATTTCTGAAAACTCTTATGTGGAAATAGTTCTTTTTTTGCGGCAATATCCGCTGATAGTAGCTTCTGCCATCGGTCGCATCACAAGGGAAAGCCAGCTCCCTTCTGAAAACTCTACAAGCGAATACGCGCTGGAGTTCACCGCCATACACGATAATGACCTTGAGCAGGTTATCGCTTTTGTTTTTGATCAGGAAAGGCGCCTCATCCGCCAGCATAAGTGGGAATAATCACATTCAGAATCTGATAAACACGGGGAGAACGTACATGCGCAGTCAGGAAGCAGTTCTTGAACAGGTCATGCAGAATGTAACTGCTCAGGTAGCTGACAGTATCAAGGATGCAATTGCACAAACCATCCAGAATGAATTAACAGCGAACCTTACAAGGGCGCTTCTGGAAGGAGAGTTCTATAAAAAGATCAACTCCGACATGCGTAGCGGCCTCCAGAATATTTACCAGGAAATTTCCCACGCGGCCAAAGACAAAAGCGCTGCTCCTCCAAGCGAAGAGCAAACTGATAAACTTTTTTCAGAAGCCTCTGAACAGCTTGATGAAATTCTGACCACAACAAAACAAGCGACCGATGACATTATGGATGTTGTGGAGCAACAGCTTGAGCGTCAGGCAGAAGCTGCCGCCCTGCTGGATGAACTTGAAAAGGAAGCTTCGCCTGAAACCATTGCCAAGCTTCGCACATTCAACTCTGAGCTGGGAGACAACCTCTCCTCGATAATGACTGCGCTCAGTTTTCAGGACCTTACGGGACAGCGCATCAAAAAAATTATCACCGCCCTGCAACGCATCGAAGGTACGGTTTTCGAACTCTATATGTCTACAGGGCTTATCATGAAAGCCCACGACGAATCTCCGGATAAAGAACTTGCTGAGCTGGAGCAGGAAACCAAGCAAAGAATGTCCGAACTCAAGGGTCCTACCAGAGATGTCTCGCAAAGCGATATCGACGACATGCTGGCACAATTGGGTCTGGACTAACTTTTCTGAAAAAGCGGGAAATCTTCCCGCTTTTTTTTTTATTTCCCCCTTGCCAGCCCCGTGTTAGATTCTCATCTTATTTTGATGATGACTATCTCTCTCAACACCTTCAACCGGAGGTTACTCTTATGCATAGCCCCCTTGTCATAATCGGCTCTGGCCCCGCTGGGCTTTCAGCCGCCATCTATACCAGCAGAGCAGGTTTAGACACCATAGTATTCGGAACTAAACCCAAAGTGGCTGGCGACTATGAAATAGACAACTACTTCGGCTTCGAACATACAATCTCCGGTAGCGAACTACTTGCCAGAGGACGAGCTCAGGCAAAACGTTTCGGCACCAGAATTACCGAAGAAAAAGTTCTTTCTCTGCATCATAACGACTCAGGTGGTTTTCATATAAAAACTGAAAACGAAGAGTTTGACGCATGTGCGATCATCTTAGCTACCGGTGTGGGACGAGTTCGCCCCGGTATTTCCAACTTATCTGAATTTGAAGGTAAGGGTGTGTCCTACTGCGTCAGCTGCGATGGCTTTTTTTATAAAGGCAGAAAAGTTATTGTACTTGGCGAAGGAGTATACGCCGCAAATCAGGGGCTGGAATTATTGGCCTTTACGCCTGATGTAAGCATTGTCACTCAGGGTAAAACACTAACCATGACCACCCCCTTCAAGGAGCGCCTGCGCACAGCTGGAATCCCGGTACTGGAGCAAAAGATTGATAGCCTGTCAGGCTCACCTGCTCTCTCCAGCATCACGTTTGCTGATGGCTCTACTCAGGAAGCGGAAGGGCTTTTCATTGCAATGGGAGAAGCCTCATCATTAGATTTCGCCTACACGCTGGGTCTTGAACGCAGTGGGGTATTTCTTGTGGCTGACAAAGAGCAAAAAACGAACATCCCGGGAGTCTTTGCAGCAGGAGACTGCACAGGCGGATTTTTACAAATCGCAGTGGCAGTTGGTGACGGCGCGACTGCTGCCCGCTCTGCTATCAGCTACATTAAAGAAGGTTGTCAGAAAAAGTCGTAAAATATACCTCACCTGCAAGTTGACAGCATTCGTAGCTGGTGCTATCTAGTCCAGCTCATTGCTATTCTACAGGGCCTATAGCTCAGTTGGCAGAGCCTCCGGCTCATAACCGGCAGGTCGCAGGTTCAAATCCTGCTGGGCCCACCAACAAAATCAAGAGGTTGCGACACCGTCGCAGCCCTTTTTTTATTCTTTTGCTACCCTATTGCTACCCAAGCTGCAATTTGGGGTAGCTGTAATGCGTCGCGTGATTTGGCATTTCGTTACGCGTAACTTGACACTAGTTAAGACAGCTTCCCCAGAACGGAAAAGCCGCTTTGCCGTGTCTTATTGATAAGCGGGTTTGGGGTAAGGTTGAATGGTGATCCTGCCACAAAAAAGTGGACAGCAAGTTAAGCCGCTTTTTTCAAGGCCTGACGGTTTTCGAATTCAACAGGCTTCATCCAACCATTCGAGGAATGTCGCCGCCTTCGATTATAATAGGCTTCAATGTATTGAAACAGAGCCAGTTCGGCTTCCTGGAACCCTGTAAACCTGCGGTGCCTGACCAATTGGGTTTTGAGCGTGTGAAAAAAGGATTCCGCCACGGCATTGTCCCAGCAATTGCCTTTGCGACTCATGCTCTGAATACAGCCATGGCGTTTTAGCTCCGTCCAGAAATCACAACTGGCGAACTGGATTCCTCTGTCACTGTGAACAAGCAGCCCCCTCGAAGGTCGACGCCGAACAAGGGCCTTGTGAAAGGCCCTGATCGCGGAGAACCTTTCAAGCGAATCACTGAGGTCCCACCCCACGACAATACGTGAAAACAGGTCGATAAAGACCGTGAGATAGTGCCATTTTCGCCCGATTTTAAGGTAGGTGATGTCAGACCCATACCGTGTCGGGAGCGGGAACGGCAAATTCGCGGTTGAGCAGGTTGGGGGCGATGGGCTCGGTGTGGGCTGAGTCCGTCGTCACGACGAACCTGCGGGATGTTCGACAACGCAGGCCAAGGCATCGCATATGTCTGGCGACCCGTTGCCGACTCACGGACCGGAATTCGGCTTCTGATCGCAGGTCAGCTGTGATCATGGGGCTGCCAGCGGCCCCGGAGTGCTCCGCGTAAAGCTGGACAATTCTCTGCCGCAGGCTGGCGGTCTCAATTGCCCGTCGCGATGGCTGGCGGCTATTCCACGCATAGTATCCGCTCTTGGAAACTTTGAGTGTGCGGCACATCCTCTTCACCGAAAATTGTGAGCGGTGGTCCTTGATGAGACGAAATTTCATTTCGGTGCCTTGCTGAAGATGGCCAACGCTTTTTTTAATATATCCCGGTCCAGTTCGGCATCCCTGAGCTTTTTCTCAAGCTCCCTGAGCCTGCGCTGCCCATCTGTAAGAGCCTGCTTGCCCTGTCCGGGAAATGCAACATGCTCTTGCCTTCGCAGTTCACGCCGCCAGCGATAAATGAGGTCCACACCAATCCCAAGGCTCTCGGCGACTTCGGAAACTGATCGCCCCGACTCCTCAACTAGCCGCACGGCATCCCGTTTGAATTCTGCGTCGTATGTCCTACGATTCTTACTCATCCACTGCTCCTGGTTGTGGGTCAGGATAGTGGCTTAACTTAGGGTCCACAACCCTGTAGCAGGATCAGTCCTACAATTAACTCAAGGCGCTTCGTCCCCGAAGAGCTTTTTTTATACGCAAATCAGGACCGCCCCTTGAAGGGGCGGTCCTGATTTGCCCCAGTAAGGGCCTAATACTAGCCCCCTCTAAAAAAGACATGTCCCGACGTCTGCTTTGATTCCTAACTACCCACAAACGGGTCCTTTCGCTCTATCAACTTATATTGATCGGAAATTTTATCCCGTTCTTCTTGCTCACAGATATACTTTACAATTGTTGCTGCATTCACTCCCACCCTACTCACAAAGTATCCTTTACACCAAAACTGGCGGTTGCCATATTTGCATTTGAGAGCTGAGGAACGCTCAAAAATCATCAAGGGGCTTTCCCCTTTCAAATAAACCAATGATCCGAGCAACACTATACTTAGGCGGGATCTTTATACACTTATGGATGTGATTCGCGCAGGCATGCGCCTCGAGTATCTGTATCTTTTTACATTCGCAAAGCTTGTGTAATATACTGCCTATCTCTGTCTTATACTTGCCATAAATTATTTACGCCTGAACCTAGGAGCCCATACCACATGATATTTGCAGTTCCAGCGCGTATATTCCAGGCTTTGCATGTCTATCCTTGTCACTCTCCATGGTTGGGGCAACTGTCGGGAAACTTTGCTTAACATAGTGAGCGACTTTGGCGGATGTTGACAGGCTTCGCCTTTGTTAGAACCCCACGCTATGCGTGGATTTTTTATTATGTTCAACCAATGCCGTGCTAAACTTCGCGTATTTTTAGATCATTTTCAGATAGTTTGATCACATTTTACTTGGCGCAATTCGCCATCCACAACCTCGATAACACACTATTTTTTTTATAAAAAAATAACGCAAGGAACAACTACACTATTCCCCACAAACGAACTCATCATACTGCTTTGTTTTAACAAGAGCCTGATGCCAAAGTTCTTGCACTGGATCGCCATCAATACAGGCTGATGCAACCTTGAAAACAGTATTTCCAGTTTCATCAGAGCCTGCTGTTTCTACTGAAGACGTCCACGTTTTAAGCTTTATATAATTTTGATACGCCGTTGCACACCAATGATCGATACTCCCGCCTTCTTTTCTCCGGCTCTGCAAATGGACATGTTGAGTACAAAGCAACACTTTTAGCTTGTTCACTCCCACTGCCCTCCATAAGCTACTCTAAAACCCATGCTCTCTAATTTATGTTCGACTCTACGCCACATCTCGATCAATGGATCTCTACATGTACATTGACTCGAAGGGATGATCTGAATTGCTCGTCCTTCCAGAGTTCTTCCTTCACTATCAATGCTCCACGTACATATCACCAGCACATGTTCTTCCGCACGACCATGCCAGACTAGCAAATTAGAATGTTCAGGCACGGTACGCACTAATTTTACAGCACGCGAGGCAAGCAATTCTTCTCTAAAAGTATTCATAAAAGATATCCCAGCTTCATATAAAAACATACCATTTGTCATACTTATTCACTATATATGCATTACACATAGCTATACGTTATGATTTATTTATGACTATCCACAATTCTAAATTTGTCTATGCAACTTCCTCAATAAGTTTTCGTATAGCGTTTGTCAGAGCATTTATTGTTATCCCTGACTTATTCAAGTTGTTATATTTTTCTTCATCATTTAATGCAGTTGAGTGTCTCCATGCACCCCGAACTCTATACCAACGCCTGCGATCCTCTGTTCCACGCTCCAGATTTACACCAATTACAGACTCTATAGTGTCAGCCAAACGTTTCACAGTCTGAGGGGAACATTGTAAACGCTCTGCAAGATCAACTTGAAAACACTTCTGCCCTGAAACAGCAAGTATATTAAACATTTTCAATAATTTAACACCACATGTTGCGTCATCCAGCTTTGGCGGCATCGCTCCCCCTATCAATAGCTTATAGTTTTCATTTTCTGAGTTGATAACAAATGAACATTCCATAAAATGGAATAAACTATTTATTTGTTAACTTTATATCGGAGAGAGAGATGAAAAATATTCACTTTACCTGCAAAAGTGACAGCAAGGTTGTAACAAATATCCTCTAAGCAATGCTCACAAATAAAAAAGCTGCCATCAGCCCGTACTAAATTGACAGGCCGTAGCAGCAACAGTCCTTTGGCATCAAAAAGCAGCACTTCAAAAAACAGAAGCAATGTAAAATACTAAAAACTCCCCGATGAAACAGTAAGTAGCACTTTCAGTAGCTAAAAAAACTGTCCGGAGAGAGCCCAAAGATCTAGTGACATGTATACTTCAACTTACAAGCAAGAGGTAGCTTATCTTACCGAATTACCACTCAATGAGTCCCTCTCCCTCATATTCTTTATCATACGCCGTCAAATGCTCGCCTGAAAGAGAGCATTAAGAGCAAGGACCGTCAGTATAAGGAGCATCTCACCCGATGTGCTCAGTCGCTGCTGCCTGTACAATCGTCCAATCAGACAACCACAACATGGTGCATAATCTACGCTCTCATCCCCAAAAAAACGTACAGCCAACCTCATCCAGAATGATACAAGCCCGGCGTACTGAACAAACAAGGTGTTCTGCAAAAAATAGATCAAGCAAGAAAACTAGAAATATAAACATCCTACCTGAAATAATCTGCCAGCTACGCCACAGACCCAAAGATCATTTAACAAAAACATACGATGTGGATGGGCCCGCTCCACTCTTCCGAATGATCCCTTTTTGTACAAGATCCTGAAGGTCACGCCCTGCAGTTCTGTCAGAAATGTCATAGTCAAAAAGCTCCAGATACTGCCTGCGGGTAATGCTTCCCTGCTGCTGAAGGTATTCAACAATACGCTGCTGACGCTCATTCAAGGCATTGTTAGCAGCCTCCGCACTAATAGCCGAAACGGATGTTTCTTCTGATATATTATGTACAGTATAACTTGCGACGCTATCAGCACCTTTTGAAGCTTGGAATGGAGACGTCTTTTTAGATTCAGATTCGCGGTAACTGGTGAAGCCCCCTGCATCGCTGCTGCGGGTGGAAACACCACTATCTGACAACGGCTGAAATGTTTTGCTGAATGGCAAATCCGCTACGTGTATCAAACCGTCGCGAGCTGTTACTGCGGCTTGAATTATACAATTTTCCAATTCACGCACATTACCGGGCCACGAGTACTTCAACAGTGCCTCCATTGCGCCGCGAGTTAAGGCCAACTCTGAACGTCCCAGAGTTTCGCGCGCCTGTTCAAGGAAATACGCTGTAAGAGCGGGAATGCTATCGGTATGTGTTCGCAAAGGCGGCGTATGCAACGAGAGTACTTTGATGCGATAGTATAAATCCTGACGAAATTTGCCGGCTTCGATTTCTTCCAGCAGATTAACGTTGGTTGCACAGATTACGCGCACATCCACAGGATATTCGGCGTCCGTACCTAATGGACGCACTCGCCTGCTGGCGATTACCCTGAGTAATGATTGCTGAACCTTAGGAGAAGCCGACTGGATTTCATCCAAAAACAAGGTGCCGCCATGAGCATGGACAAAAGCGCCGTCACGATCATTCTCCGCACCGGAAAAAGCCCCCTTCTTATGCCCGAAAAGAGCATCCAGAAGTAGACTTTCGTCCAGTGCGCCGCAGTTAATCGGAACCAGCGGGCCATTGCAGCGCCTGCTTGCCTTATGAACAGCTTCTGCGACCAGTTGTTTTCCGGTTCCTGTTTCTCCTTCAATCAAAATATCTGCATCAACTTGCGCAGCTTTGCTGATCTCTGCTTTAAGCTGGCGCATGACGCTGCTGGAGCCTCTGAGCACACTTAGTGCAGAATTATCCAGTTCTTCGGTCGGATCACGAAAATCAGTAAACTCTACCTGCTGCAAGCTTGCATAGTGAGCCAATCGCTGGGTTTTATCGTTAATTTCCGCCAGCTGCAGGTTCAGAGTCCGGATCATACGATTTATCGCCTGCTGCAACACATTTGCTTCGTACCCCCGCAGTTCTCCTTCTACAGGTGTTGGAGCAGGTTCCGTCGCCGCAGCCTCCACCTTGCGGGCAAGAAGAAGCATCGGAGCCGCACAAAAACGGCCAACAAGGTAAAGAACGAGAATACTGACTGCCAGAACAACAACTCCTACCCCACACAAAATCCATGCTTGCCTGGTGCCAAGTACATGCGGCAACAGACTACGGTCGACGCTGAAGGCTACTCCCCAGACTTCCGGCTCGGCATCATCGCTTGTGCGGTATAGTACAGGAGCTCCGGCTTCCATCATAATCGTCGGAAAAGTCAGGCCGTTCTCACTTTCCCAGTCCTGATTTAAAGTCGGCTGCATATTTCTGGCATTGGACACACTGTCCCAAAAGGCAGAATGCTCGTCTGAAGGAAGAAAAGCGCCCGGCATTCCTGCCAGCCCTAACGTTCCGCGTAAATCCTGCCGCGACTGAACCGGCATAAATGCCGCGTTATGCTCCTGAGCTGACTCGTATAAAATCCAGCCTCTCGGATCAGCAAAGTAACTGAATCGCTTTGCCGGACGCCTATGAAACGCATGCAACGGCGATGCAGGGGACTGAAGATACGTCAGCATTTCACCGATATGATCTGCCGCTACATATAATGATAACAGCC
Source organism: Oleidesulfovibrio sp. (assembly GCF_047973035.1). Taxonomy (NCBI): domain Bacteria; kingdom Pseudomonadati; phylum Thermodesulfobacteriota; class Desulfovibrionia; order Desulfovibrionales; family Desulfovibrionaceae; genus Oleidesulfovibrio; species Oleidesulfovibrio sp. Next base: position 16,120 of record NZ_JBKEBF010000005.1, on the reverse strand, counting down.
GCCCCTTTTTACCGTCTGCCTGTTTAAGCGGAGTAACAAACTGAATTACCGGAACGCTGGTAGTTTCATCTGCAAAAGCCCCCTGTGCTGGCAACCGGACAGAAAAAACTTGCGAAGCAGCAACCTCGCCAACTTTCAATATTTTAATTTTACTCACAAAAACAGGTGATGTCATATCCATACCAGACATCGAGCCATCCGCCTTAACCCATTTCCGGACATCAGTATGCTCGCGCACATAAGCGCTACGCGTGCCATTTTCTGCTGTCACCACTAAAGCCAAAGCCTCTTTGTCGACTAATCCCCCCACCCTGTTCAGGTAGGTGCCCAGCGTCTGTTCGGAATCAACAAAATCCGCCAATAGCAAGGTATTGTACCTGACTTTTCGCAAATACGATGACAACTCATAAGAAATTGCCATGGTCTTGGTCTGTACAGAACGGCCAAGAGCCTGCTGCAGTGCGTCAAGCGACAAAAACAGTGCTACGCCGCCTTGCAGGCCCACGAGCAGAAGCAACAAAGGGCCTGTAAAAAGCAACAGAATCTGAGAAATGGGCTTTCTGGACAAAAACATCGTTACCTCGCTGAAAATCAGGACACCAGCAGCTTGTCATAAAATTCACAATAGACATATCACCACAAAAGCAAGCACTCAATATTTTTTATTTCAAGCGATGAAAGGCAGTTATATCTAGCCATCGGGCCACAGGCATACCCCGTGCAGAAGAGTGGACAGTTTTTGACTGTAACACTCCAGAATTACGGGACAGCCATGCAGCAAACAAACACCATGGGACATCGACTGGCAATCTGCGTTTCCGCATTTGTACTGCTTTTTGTGTCACTTACACTCGCACTTACATATACAATAGTCTCCCACGGGTTGGAGGCCGCCTATGAAAGGCGTTCAAGTCAGTATCTTTCCAGCATAGTCCGCCAGCATTCTACGCAGATAGACAGCTTCCTGCGTGAACGCAGGGCTAATCTGGCCTTTCTGGGTAAATCCCGCACTGTGGAAGAACTCCAGTCAACAGGGCACCTTGAATGGCTTTTGTGGCGCCTTAACGGGCAATATGAAAACGCTTTCGAAAACCTCAGCCTTATTTCTCCTCACGGAGACATAAAGGCTTATGCCGGACATGAAGGGCTGCTAGGTACAAACATCTATGAATCCCGCTGGTTCCAGCGAGCTATAGCAAATCCGTCATATGTGGGTGATGTCGTAGCGCAGCCAGGCAGCGACCCGAGACTGGTAGTCACTCTGCGTCTGGGCACCCCGAAAGAGCCCTGGTTGATCAGCGCAACGCTTCGCATGCAACTTGTAGCTGAACTTGTCCGCTCAGCTGCGCAGCACACAGAAGGTACAGTAACAATTATCAACCGTGCCGGAGTGTCTCAAAGCGGTGTAAGCAGCAGTGATCAGGAAGCCAATGCCATCGGGTTGATGGCTGAAAAGCTATTTACCTTGCATGCAGAATCCCGCACAGCAGTAACCTCCTATGCTCAGAACGGGGATCTGTACGTTTTTACAGACCTGAACGAGGGGCGCTGGCTTTTAGTCTCCCGTACTCCCAACGATGCTATACAGCAGCCTTTTGCTGCACCTAAAAAGCAACTGCTCAACAAGTTGATGCTGCTCGCTTTGCTGCTTGTGGGTGGTGCCGCAGTATTTGTGCATTACGTAACCAAACAGACCAAAAGGCTGGCCGCAGAAAAAGAGTCACTCAATACACAGGTAGTCGAAGCGAACCGTTTAGGCGCATTAGGTGAGCTTGCAGCCGGAGTTGCACACGAGATCAACAACCCGCTGGCCATTATCCGTGAAGAAAGCGGCTGGATTGAAGACGTGATGGAAGACGGTTTCGACAACTTGGAAGCCGTAGAAGCAGAAATACGTCGCAGTGTCACACAGATTAACACGCAAACAATGCGCTGCAGAGACATCACACACAAACTTTTATCGTTTGCAAGACGCAGTACAGGCGAAGAAGCCTGTGTGGACGTCAATATGTTGCTGCAGGAGATCGCAGGCTTTGCCGAACAACGTGCACGCTATATGAACGTGACCACCCGCATGCGGCTGGACCCTGCCCTGCCCACACTAACAGCCAGCCCGTCAGAACTGCAGCAGGTATTCATAAACCTCATCAACAACGCTCTGGATGCCATGGAAGACCGCCGCGACGGCAACCTTACGATTACCACCCGTCTGCAAGGCAACACTGCCATGATCAGTATCAGTGATACGGGTCAAGGAATTCCGGACACACTGATAAATAAAATTTTCGACCCTTTCTTTACTACCAAGTCTGTTGGAAAGGGCAACGGCCTGGGCCTTTCCATCTGCCACGGCCTGATAACCCGTGCAGGTGGAGACATCCGAGTGCAGAGCGAACTGCACAAGGGCACCACCTTTACCGTCGAGCTGCCAATAATCCCCTGCTCGGCATAGCAACCGGTAACAAGGACAGGAGAACACTATGAACGTTTTGCTCGTTGATGATGAAGTGGCCTTTGCCGAAGCTCTTGCACGGCGCCTCACCCGTAAAAACATCAATGTCCATACTGTGCACAATGGCCCTCAAGCTCTTGACTATCTGCGCAACAATCCCGGTGTGGATGCAGTAGTACTGGACGTGGTCATGCCCGGCCCTGACGGTCTGAAAGTTCAGGATATTATCCGAAAAGAATTTCCGTTGGTGGAAGTAATCATGCTGAGCGGTAACTCAACCACTGCCATGGCTGTAAAAGGCATGAAGCAAGGTGCTTTCGATTTTCTCAGCAAGCCATGTTCTACTGAAGATCTCATCGAAAAGCTTAAAGCAGCCAAAGAAAGACGTGACTCCTATTGTGCCGAACTGGCTGCTGCAAAAGCCGGAGACATTATCCTTCGCCGCGGAGACTAATTTTTACGCCCTTACGAACCCGAAACACTCAGGCCCGACCTGTGCGTATATCCCGTCATACGCACCAAACCGCCGACAGGCGCAGCACGGAGACACCTTGATGCCCGCACCTCTAACGCAATCCTCCGACTCAGGTTATACCGTGCTGTGCCGTCGGCACCCGGTCGACAGCACAAAAACACCGAAAAACATTGCCGGAGCAAGTCATGGCAGAAGCTAAACCGCCTCATGTTCTTCTGGTGGATGACGAACCGGCTTTCGGCGACGTTCTAGCCCGCAGGCTGCGCCGCCGCAATATCAGGGTTACCCATGCGCTGGACGGAGACACCGCACTGCGGATGCTGCTGAGCAATGCCTTTGACGTTGTGCTGCTTGATCTGAAAATGGCAGGCATCAGCGGTCTTGAAGTGCTGAATGTACTCAAACGCATGGTTCCTGACGTTCCTGTCATCATGATTTCAGGACATGCCGATCAAGAAACCGTCAACTTCTGTCTCGCGCATGGGGCAAGCCAGTATTTACCCAAGCCGTGCAATGCTGACGAAATAGTATCCATCATAAACCGCATCCAGTCCAACTGACCGAGACACGTGTCACAACGAGGAGTTTCATATGGAAGCTACGTTCATGTCCCCGCAAGTACTCTCCGTGACGGCCATATTGGTAATCGCACTCTACTTGCTTGTTACTGAAAAATGGCCGCTGCCACTTACCGCACTTGGAATCATCGTCGGTCTTTCCCTGTCTGAAGCACTATTGGGTGGAGTCCTTTCGTTCAGCAAGATTTTCGGCTCGTTCGGTAGCCGTGGTCCTCTGGCAGTAGCAATGCTGTTCATTGTCAGCAGAGGTCTGATACGATCCGGGGCGTTGTCCTTTGTGGTCAATCTGGCCGCCAGGCTTACCAAAGGCCAACCGTTGCGTCTCATGATCTTCATGGTGGTCACAGTCATCGCGCTGTCCGCCTTCCTGAACAACACTCCGGTGGTTATCCTGTTCATCTCTATCATTCTGATGCTGTGTGAACGGTTCCGCTTTGTTCCCTCAAAGTTCATGATTCCGCTGTCGTTTGCGTCTATCCTTGGTGGAACGTGTACACTCATCGGTACTTCCACAAACATCATCCTGTCCGACATGATGGTGCTTAACGGTCAAAAACCCCTTGGCATGTTCGAACTGTCCATAGTGGGTGTCCCTTTGGCCGTCATCGGTGGTTTGTTCCTTATCTTTGTAGCCCCCAAGCTGCTCCCCGAGCGCAAGTCGACATTCATATCCAGCGGAGATCAGCAGGGAAACCTGTATCTTTCTGAAGTGGTAGTACCTGAAGGCAGCCCCTTAACCGGCGTAAAAGTGAGTGAAGCTTCTTCTGTTCTCGGACCTTCAGGCGAGGTTGCGGAACTGAGCAGGCAAGGCGAAATGCTCTACGTTCCCGGCAGAGAAGACCTGACAATCCACGCAGGTGACCTGCTGGTTATCAGCAGCCCTCTTGATGATCTTACCTCTCTGCTTGGCAAGAAAGTCGTTACGCTTCGCCATGGCGGCGACCTCTTCCTTTCCGGCCCCAGCGATGCCCGCCCCATCGCAGAATTGATAGTGCCTCCTGCTTCACGTGTGCGCGGACGCAGGCTGTGGAATACTGCAGCAGGTCGTGATGAAAACATCACTATTATCGGTGTACGTCATAAGGAAGGGCACTACGCATGGCAAAAAACAAGCCAGCTGCGTCTTGCCACAGGGGATACACTGCTGGTGCAAGGTACTCGCTCCGCCATGGACTCACTGGCGTCAGACGGCGACTTCATTATTATGGAAGAAGCCAGCCAGAAGATTCATTACTCCAACAAAGCTCCGCTTGCATTGGGGCTGTTCCTCGGCATGGTCTTCTGCGCAGCCACGGGCATTATGGGCATTCTGCCTGCGGCTACCATTGCTGCGTTCCTTATGATTCTGACCCGCTGCGTAAACTTGAAAGAAAGCTTCCATTCTCTGGACGGAGAGGTACTGCTTCTTATCATTTCCACCATTTCGCTGGGTAAGGCGCTTTCAGAAACCGGTGCAGCCGACGTGTACGCCCAAGCGTTTCTGGCACCGTTCGAAGGAGTGTCAGCCCAGATAGTGTTACTTGCCGTAGTGACGTTGACTGCGCTTGTCACCAACTTCCTTTCCAACAACTCCGCCGCGGCCCTGCTGACTCCTGTCGCTGTGTCCATCGGCATGAAACTGGGAGTCGACCCGCGGGCATTCCTCATCGGTATAGCATTCGGTGCATCAGCCTGCTACCTCACGCCCATCGGCTACCAGACCAACCTGCTGGTATACGCCCCCGGTGGCTATAAGTTTTCGGACTTTATGCGCGTAGGTCTGCCTATGACGCTGCTGGTAATTGTGTTCAGCACCATCGTAATTCCGATGGTCTTCCCGTTTACACCATTACAGTAGGAGGTGCGGCATCATGATGACGCAAAGAAATATTCGAGCCATTGTCGTTGACGATCAGGAAAAACTTGCTGAGGTTATGACCAAACGCCTTAAGCGTCGCGGTATTGATGTACTGATGGTAACTTCCGGCGAAGACTGCCTTCAAACACTATCCAGCCATCCTGACACAGACGTAGTTGTACTGGACATCACCATGCCCGGAAGGAACGGACTGGAAACTCTTGCTGCAATCCGCAGCAACTTCCCTCTGGTTCAGACAATCCTGCACACGGGAAATCCTACACCTGAAAACGGCATTCAGGGGCAGGAGCTGGGGGCCTTTTACTTTCTGCCCAAACCAGCCCACATGGATGAGCTTGTTGACCTGCTTCACAGTGCAAAAGACCGGAAAGAACGCAAGGCGGAACAATTAAGCAAGCTGCCATAAGGTGAGAGATCGCCAGTAGTCTCGGCATACCCTTCCCGTTCCAACCAGCTGGATAAAATAGAGCCCGACACAACCGGTAAGCCTCTTTCTGCTAATCTGCATAAAGAGCACGACGGTTGTGCCGGGCTTCTGCTTATAAGGTCTGGCGGCCTTGGTGCTCAGGTTATTATACTTCAACAACCCCACAATGAAAAAATGACGCTATCTGAGGGGACGTTAACAAGCAAAATATAGAACTATGGCAGACAAGTATGCCAAAATTACCCCATAGCATCCCGCTAGCCGGATAACTTAAAGGTATATCGAGGTCTATCCCGAAAAGCCGTCCTTACTTCGGTCCGAGCTAGTCAACATTTGCCCAATCACCTTATTCCACTTTTCGTAATGATTCACCGTTCATCAGCAAGACATCCTCCCCCAGATATGACCCGATGTCCGAAAGGGTTACCTTGTCCAGCTTATCTCCTGTGTAGATAAATTCCCCTTCATAGCATACTTGGTCCGGTGTGTAGCAGGTAATCTTCAGCGTGTAATGCGGGTGCGCCGAATCAACAATTCTAAAGCCCATTCCTCCGTCAGGAGCTGTCACCCAAAGCATTTTTCCAAAAATCTGGTGCGATGTAGAGCTTACAGGCTCAATTTTAAAAACAGCGACAGACAAAAGTACAATGGTTGCAATCGCAGTAACCACAATCAACAACAAGTATTTAATATATTGTTTCATGATACGTACAAAAAGCTTAAATCATGTCTAAAATAAGTCCGCTGGCCCCATAAGCAGCCACAGTATCAGATAGACATCAAAATACAAATTCAATCTGGAGACTCACCAGCTTGCATGTTAGTCAGAGCGAGCTTCAAACTTAGCAATAGTATTCAGAACACAACAAATCACCCAACAGAAAATCCACGCAAAAAAGCGGGCTCAGAATTCTGAGCCCGCTTTAAAAGATACGAGAAGCCTGTAATTCAGTTACGCAACGTCACGGCGTCTCAGTCGTGATGCACCTACAAGCGTTCCCAATCCAAGAGCAAGCAGAACAAACGTAGCCGGCTCAGGTGTAGGGGTAGGCTGCTGAACATGACTGATTGTAAAACTGGTATCTACAGAAGTAGTAACACCCTCTTCCGTCACCCATCCATAGTAGCTGATAGAAGTATCAAGTTTTAACAAAGCGATATAGCTCTCCGGAATAAGGCCGAAGCTGCCGGTGAAGTCGAGTGTGTACCACTCTCCGTCATACTCGAACCCTTCAGTAGTCACACCGGGGTTTGTCAGAATAAATACGTCGGCAATATTCCCGCCCACGTTAGGAGTTTCATAAAAAGCAAACTCGAGCTGGGTAGAAAGAACGTTGGCAGCACCATTATAAGGATCACGGGCTGACAGTTCCAACGCAGCAGTTACGGTGCCCGAAAGAAGGGTATTACCATAAACGGGGTTGTTAAAGTGGGTCATAGTCATGGCGCCTGCCGAAGCACCATTGGTATCCACAATACCGTTTACAGGAGTCCCGAGCACAATGCCGCTTCTGGGGTTGGTCTGGAATAAAGCGTTGCCGGATCCCCACCAGAGCTGAGAATACGTACTCACACCGTTTACATTATTATAGCCTGCAGTGGTCAGACCATCATGAAAGATTGAGTCCTTGCCTGTTTCCATAGTCCAGCTGGAAAAACCAGCATTATAACTATAATCCCAGGAAGTAACCACTGCAGCTGAAGCAGGAAATGCAATAGCAACAGCTAAAAGAAAACCAAGCACAGTGCGATAAGCATACCTCATCATAATATACCCCACTTATTAAATAGTCTTGCAATTCTCCCAAATACAGCATGCTTCGTGCCAGTCCGAGACAATCGGGCAAAAACAGACAGTTACCAATAACGCCTACCAATATAAAAACCCTAACGACTGTTAAGTTTACCGACATATAAAAACTTGCATGAATGTTTTCCCGACAGCGTCCGCGTTTTAGTGCTTCAACAGATACGAACAGGCACACAATACATTGAAATTATACACACAGCATAATAGTCGAAAAACTTTACACTCGTTATTTCCGTCAGTCTTCAGGATTTAACAAAGCCGGTGTGCAGGTAGCATCTACATGCTAATCATAATCGTTACTATTGACTTTTATAAAATATTAAGAAAAGAAAAACAAAAATACAGGAGGCAAGGAAGAAATATTCATGAACATATAAACAGGAGAAAAATGATGAGACCTCGTTTTACGGCCCTTGCTGCCAGCTGTATGCTAGTAGCGACAGTAGGAGTAGCTGCAGTCGACACTGCGGTGGGATCGCAGAAAGCAGTTTTACCTAACAGCACTCCGCTAGCAAAATTTTCAAAAGTATCAGACATCGTCGTCGAAAAATGCATGGCCTGCCATTCCCGCGGGTACGACCTGCCCTTTTACGCTATGATTCCTGGAATTAAAGGGATCATTGAAAAGGACTACAAAGATGGCCTGAGAGCCATGGACCTGAACTTGGAACTTGTTGAGGCGGCAAAGGACAAACCCATTGGCGAAGCAACCTTGGCTAAAATGGAATGGGTTATTCAAAACGACACAATGCCCCCCGCAAAATTTACAGCCATTCACTGGGGCAGCAAGCTTCCCCCCGCAGACAAAATCGCCATTCTTGACTGGGTAAAAACATCCCGCGCTGCACATTATGCAACGGGATTGGCTGCTCCGGCACATGCCAACGAGCCAATCCAGCCCCTGCCTGCCTCACTTCCCGTTGACAGCTTAAAAGCTGCGGTCGGTGAACTTCTCTTCAATGACAAACGCCTTTCCGGCGACAACACCGTAGCCTGTGCCAGTTGCCATGCTTCTGAAAAAGGCGGCACAGACAACCTTCGATTCTCAGAAGGTGTCCGCAAACAACTTGGCGACATCAACGCCCCCACTGTTTTCAATGCGGCTTTTAACGTTAAACAATTCTGGAACGGCAGAGCTGCCGACCTTCAGGAACAAGCTGGCGGACCTCCCATGAACCCCATCGAAATGGATAGTAAGAACTGGGAAGAAATCATCGCCAAGCTTGCTCAGGATGAAGGCCTTACCACAACCTTCACCACCGTTTATCCTGACGGTTGGAGCGGCGACAACATTACCAATGCCATTGCAGAATACGAAAAGACCCTGATTACGCCTGACAGCCGTTTTGACAAGTGGCTTAAGGGAGATGCAACAGCGCTCACTGAAACGGAAGTGGCAGGATACCAACGTTTCAAGGCTTATCGTTGCTCAAGCTGTCACGTAGGTAAATCTGTCGGCGGACAATCCTTTGAATACATGGATCTTAAAAAGGATTACTTTGCCGACCGAGGCGGCAAACTGGGATCGGATGAAGGTCTCAAAGCCTTCACTGGCAAGGATGAAGATCTCCACCGATTCAAAGTTCCGAACCTACGAAATATCGAGCTGACCGGCCCGTACATGCATGACGGCACAGTAACCACCCTTGATGATGCAGTGCGCATCATGGGTATCTATCTGTCTGGTATGGAAATTCATCAGGGAGATCGTGACAGAATTGTCAGCTTCCTGCGCACTCTCACAGGAGAACATGAAGGGAAGCCACTTTCCGGCACAGTCATTCCTAACTAACAGCCCTGAAAAAGGAGAGGCTCTTTGAGCCTCTCCTTTATAGTTAATTACCTTCGCGCCTGCCAGATCCATGCCCGCCACGTGGCATGTCTTGCCAATTATACCGAACAGTTACCAAGATAGTCGTTCAGCTAGCAGTGTACCATATGCGCCAATGTATGTACTAAAAGATACATACATGAAAATACGACTTCAACAATTTTATCTCATGCTATTTACAATACAACAACATTATATACATCGTAGAACAATCAACTGCCAACAGCATAACTTTCTATAAATTAAAAATTAATATTTTCAATCCTGCAATATTATCACATCACTTATAAAAACAAAACAAACTAAAGTTTACACCATCTCATCACACTGAAAATATTAATTTCACATACAAACAACTCTAAAGAATAGAACAAATCTACAGTTCTATATATCCACAAAACACACTGCAATATCGCTATACGATATCCGCACATTACATATTAATATAACACCAAGCAGTCTCAAAAGTTCCTCGCATTGCCTTTGCAAACGTTACGCTAAATACACCCCGCAATCCGTTGCGCCAAGGCTCATAGTACACCCTTACAAATATACCCCACCTTGCAAACTTATAAAGGACACAATTTTAAAGCCGTTGCTAAAAGTAATCTGGATACAACAAAGAAAGTTTATGCAAAGCGAGGATTTTGTCATGCTTACCCGCCTGAGCATTAAAACCATCATCCTGATTACCGTACTAACCGGCCCGATACTGCTAACACTTCTGCTGGCAGGTCAGCACATTGATGATATAGAAAACGGTGCATATGAAAGCCTGCTCAGCCGCAGCCGTACTGTTGTACAACTGGCGGAAGACACACGTAATAAAATGTCTGAAAAACTGGCTCAAGGCGTGATCATGCCCCTTGACCAGCTTCCTCCTGATAAAGTGTTAAGTGCTGTTCCTGTTGTAACCGCCATGCGCATAGCTCAAATCAGTGCAAAAAATTCTGATTACACCATGCGCGTCCCCAAGGTCAGTCCCAGAAACCCTGCTAACGAACCCACTCCGCTGGAATTAAAAATTCTCACAAAATTTAAAACCGAAGGAATAAACGAATATATCGTCCGCGAGCCTGACCGTTTACTGTACTTTCGCCCGATTCGCCTTACGGAAGAATGCATGTACTGTCACGGAGATCCAAAAGGTGAAAAGGACGTTACAGGCGGCATAAAAGAAGGTTGGAAAGTAGGAGAAGTGCACGGTGCGTTTGTAGTCATTACGTCACTTAAAAGTGCAAACGCCCAGATAGCCAGTGCCCGACTGGAAGTGGCAGGCTGGTCCGGTGGAGTCCTTGCTCTTGTCCTTTGGGTTGCATGGCTTTCGTTACGTAGCAGGGTAATCTCTCCTTTAAGCAAGCTGCAACACGCTACCGAAGAAATGGCCAAGGGCCGATTTGCAAGTACGCTGACAATGAAAGCCAGAGACGAATTTGGCAACCTTTCTACATCTCTGATGAAAATGCGCGACAAAGTTTCTGAAACAATTGATGAGGCCAAAAATACAGCAAATCAGGTTTCCGGCGGCGCAAGGCATCTTTCCGAATCAAGCAAATCCATGTCCGAAGGAGCAGTAACTCAAGCGGCTTCCATGGAAGAAATATCAGCTTCTGTCGAAGAAATGGCTTCAAACATAAAACAGACTGCACTGAATGCACGCGAAACAGAAAACTTATCCCTGCAGGCTGCCCAGCAGACAGAGCAAGGAGCGAGGGCAGTCAAACAAACGGCAGAGGCTATGCGTGAAATTGTACAAAAAATAAAAGTAATAGAAGACATTGCCAGACAAACAAACTTGTTGGCCCTTAATGCGGCAATTGAAGCAGCACGCGCGGGTGATCATGGCAAAGGCTTTGCCGTCGTGGCGCTGGAGGTAAGAAAACTGGCTGAGCGCTCCGGCAGCTCCGCCGCGGATATTAACACTCTTTCTGCCAACAGCCTTGAAGTTGCCGATTCTGCCCTTTCCATGCTGCAAAAGATCACGCCTGACATTCAGAAGACTTCATCTCTTGTACAGGAAATTGCAGCCGCCTGTGCAGAACAGAATGTGGGCGCGGAGCAGATTAACAAAGCCATCCAGCAACTTGACGCCGTAGTACAAATGAATGCCAGCACTTCAGAGCAAGTAGCCAGCACCTCGCGACAGTTGGCAGCAAGCGCGGAAGAGTTGCAACAGCATATTTCTTTTTTCAAAACAACAAACGGCTCGCAGCCCATGACAGGAAAAAAATTTGAAACTAAGGCCCCCCACCCTGCACTGCCGGAATTAGATACATATGAAGACTAGCTACAGGTAGCAGCCAGTCAGAGCAAAAATTCAGTAAAAAAAGAGATACGCGTGAAAGTTACAGCCACGGGCATCCTAATCACACTGTTAACAATCACTGTTCAGGCAGCTCATTGTGCAGAACGTGTTAGCAGTGCAAAATTTCCAATCTGTCCTGATTCGCCGAACTGTGTAAACTCGTTACAGCATGAAAAAAGACACGCCATAGCACCCATCTCTTTTCAAGGCTCCCAGAAAGAAGCAATCCGCAAGGCAGCTTCCGCTCTTCAGCTGATGGGAGGAGAAGTAACCATACAGGAAAATGTCATTCATGCTGTTTTTACCAGTGCTATTTTCGGCTTCAAGGATGATGTGCATGTTATGCCGGATCAGAAGGTACAGGTTCTCCACGTCCGTTCGGCATCGCGTACAGGATATTATGACTTCGGCGTAAACCGTAAACGCATTGAAGAGCTGCGTGAACTAATCCTGCTATCAAACTGACGATTCTGCTGTCAGTACCATAATCCCGCCAACCTCCACCTTGGTATGCGGACAGTGCGCGCGGGCACGCTCACAGGCTGACGGTACTGTAAGTATAAAGGTTCCCAGAAGCGTCCAGACCTACCAGTCTGCATCTGAGCTGCCATCTCCAGCAACCTTCTCGCTCTTTCCCGTGTTGGCGGATGTGTACGCAGAAAAGAAGGTTGCTCTTCACGCTTACCGGGCGCAAACAAGCGCTCCCATACCGACCCGCCGGAACGTTCCAGTCTATGCAATGTCACAGCAAGCCCTTCCGGGTCACCGGCAATTCGCGCTGCAAATTCATCTGCGTCAAACTCTCTGGTACGCGAAAGTGCCAGCTGCAGCAACATTACGGCGTTAGGTGCCAGAATAAGAATAGGCACCAGAAACCACGAGATTGTAACTTCTCCAAGCAGCAACAAAGGAATATTAAACAGCAGCAATATGTTACCAGCAGTTGAAAGCAATGCGGTAATCCTGCTTATAACGTCCGCAAACGTCATTACCCGCACATCAGAACCGGCAATATGCCCCACTTCATGCGCCAGCACGTTAATGAGTTCGCGCATATCCAGATTTCGCAGCATTGCATCAGAAACCGCGATAACAGCGTTTCGTCCGCTACCGACGGTAAACGCATTCAATACGTTTGTTGGCAGATGATACAGAACAGGCACATGCGGAACTCCCGCCCTGCGGCACAATTCTGCAAGAGCATGATACACAGCCGGAACCTGCCGCGAACTCAGCGGACGGGCTCTGTAAAGTTTAAGTAGCAATGCAGGCGCTGCAGATGGAAGCCAAATCAATGCTCCGCCAACAAGAATAAGCGCCCACATCGCGCCGCCATCACCAAACAAAATCCATCCTGTCAAAGCCAGAATCCCCAGCATTCCGCCGACAAGAACCGCCACCTGTAACGTATTTCTATAGTGAAAAGCATTCGGTATCATTAAGAACCTCGATCATAAACGGAGTTTCAACATCCCGCATTCAGCCGGTTGTATTCGTTAAGACCTATTACAGTTTTCCGACAAGTCAACAGTCTGGCAGACTGCATCAGGTAACGTGTGCTTTTATGGCAACAAAGCACCATTATGTCATTGTTAATGATGCTTTTGTTCCTGCCGGAAGTAGGCTATGTCATAGTAGTGCGCAATCGCCAGATTGAGCACTCACGCAGGAGAGAAGCATGCCATCCACTGAGACTCCACCGAATAGTTCCACGCACCCTTTCATCACCAATCCGGCCCGTACTTTTTTAAGCATGGCGGTGCCTGTATTATTTTCACTGGTCGCCGAGCCCCTGACAGGCCTTGCAGATACGGCTTTTGTGGCAAGACTTGGCGAAGCCCCGCTGGCTGCGCTGGGCGTCGGAACCATGACTTTATCTGCTATTTTCTGGGCGTTCAATTTTCTTAGCATCGGAGCCCAGACCGAAGTTGCGCAGGCTGTCGGAGCAAACAATCGCAAACAAGCCTCAAACATCTGTGGCACAGCTCTTCTGCTTTCCTTATTTCTGGGCGTCGTCACTGCGGCTATTGCGCTTCCCTTTTTGCCCGCAGCTGTAACGTTTATGGGGGCAGATAAAGAACTGGCGCCGATTGCTGCGGAATATATCCGTATCCGGCTTATCGGGGCACCAGCCCTGCTTATCACCCTTGCCGGAATTGGTGCCTTGCGAGGATTACAGGATATGCGTACCCCCTTCTGGGTCGCATGCATCGTCAATTTGCTCAACATTCTGCTAGACTGGGTGCTTATTTTTGGTATCGGCCCTTTTCCCGAACTGGGTGTGACGGGTGCAGCACTTGCCACATCGCTCAGCCAGTGGGCAGGAGCTCTTTGGACACTTCTCGTTGTATGGCGAGCGCTGAAGCCTTCGTGGAATATACGCCTGCACGACATTAAAAGGCTTTTCTCCATTGGGAGCGATCTTTTTGTACGCTCCGGCATGGTCATTGTGTTCTTGCTCCTAGGAACCCGTGCAGCCACAGAAGCAGGAACAGATGCAGGAGCCGCCCATCAGGCAATCAGGCAGTTCTTCATTTTTTCTGCGTTATTCCTTGATACGTTTGCAATAACAGGGCAAAGCCTGATCGGGCTTTTTTATGGCCGGCGCAACATAACCCAGTCGCGAAAAATAGCGGCTTTTGTATGTCGCTGGAGCTTATGGGCGGGAGTTGCAATGACCGCGGCTATGCTGCTTGGGCAAGACATCATAGGCTGGCTGCTGGTGCCTCAACAAACAATGGCAACCTTTACCTCTGCCTGGATAATCGCTGCGCTCATTCAACCTTTGAACGCACTCTCTTTTGCAACTGACGGAATTCACTGGGGTACCGGAGATTTCAAATTCATTCGAAACGCCATGGTAACTGCATCAGTAATTTCTGTTGCAAGTCTCTTAACAGTTCAATATGTACAACCAGATAGCCTGTTGTGCTGGGTTTGGGGAATTACAGGCTTGTGGACAAGCATCCGTGCTTATTTCGGCATCGTCCGCATCTGGCCCGGCTCGGCAAGTGCTCCGCTGGGGCGTGCAAACGCTTTGGCATCAGGCTAGCAGGTTCCAATTAATCTGTTTTCGTTTCTCGTATTCTTTTTCACCCTATTCTGACCGGACCGGAATACAGATGAGCATACTACAACTGAAAATCTGTGATACATGTGGAAAAAAGACATATCATCGTTTTTACGATGCCCTCAGAGACAGGTTTACATCACGATCATACTGGGAATGTGCTGACTGCCTGACCCGTACGGAGCATCCTCAGCACGGCAATGACAACACTTGCAAACCGGCACCTTCCATGATCGGCAGCCATGGCGGAACAATGTCCAATAGCTTTAAATAACAATGCCCCACGGATAGCGTGGGGCATTGTTATTTAAAGCTGTCTTAAGTGCCTTTTCAATAAAACGAACCGGAAGCGCGCTATCGCATTTCAAACCTGTCGTACGACTTTTCATAGTCTATCCAGTCTGCCTTCATCTCAAGAATGCCGGACAGCGCTGAGCCTTGCTTTAACAGGGTGCGTAATTTATTAGCACCTTCTTCATCGCCTTGCGCAAGAACTTCAACTTTGCCTGTTTCCAACTTGCGGACCCAACCGGTCAGAGAAAGTGCGGCAGCCTGATCATGAACCCAAGCCAGAAAGCTCCCTGAATCGACGTTGCCGGTAACTACACAATGCAGGCTTTTCATTTGCGACCTCTCTTTGTTGCAGACCAAACAATTCGGGCAAGCCCGATGAAAACTATGTCCTTACAATAGAATATAGTATTACAACACATAACAGGCAAGTTGCTTATACGATAATAGAGTGCGTACATTCAAAGCTATCATACGCTTGCCCGAAGCCGCAGCCTAGGCTATTTCAAGCGCAACAAATACGTAGCACACAGGAGGCCCGTTATTACTTTCAAGGAAACTGTGATTCTTGCCATTAAACTGGCCAGAAAAGAAAAAAAAGAATTTGTGGTAGGAAAAGATGACGGACGCTGGGAAATTGCCGAAATTTCAGACGCGGCCTCTGACCAGCTTTCCCCCAGCTTAATTGTTAACGGTAACGGGATAAAATACCCCGATGACGAGTACCTGTATTCACGCCTGATTGAAGAAGGTTCCTGATACACCTTACATGCAAAAAAGGTACCCCCCAGCATAGCTGGGGGTTCTTCATATGCGCCTATAAGGCTTTCTTACTAGCAGCGCCCTAGCAGGCGCACGTTCGTCTGGCATCTGCATCTCTGTTACTTGCGACCCGTAAACGGGTTTCCAGAATATGGAAGAGATAATTGATCACCAAGCTTATCATGCTCAAGTTGGTGCCTAATGTAATCTTGTATCTTTGCCTTATTTTTTCCAACTGTATCTACGTAATATCCACGGCAC
>NZ_JBKEBF010000004.1:0-58938 GCF_047973035.1 Oleidesulfovibrio sp. | reverse complement strand
GTGCCGTGGATATTACGTAGATACAGTTGGAAAAAATAAGGCAAAGATACAAGATTACATTAGGCACCAACTTGAGCATGATAAGCTTGGTGATCAATTATCTCTTCCATATTCTGGAAACCCGTTTACGGGTCGCAAGTAACAGAGATGCAGATGCCAGACGAACGTGCGCCTGCTAGGGCGCTGCTAGTAAGAAAGCCTTATAGGCGCATATGAAGAACCCCCAGCTATGCTGGGGGGTACCTTTTTTGTAGCTTGTAATGTTACGCCATAGCGCGGACTAGAAAGTAAATCATATGTGGATGCTTGCGACTTGAGCGTTTGAATACATTTAACGAGGGCAGGTAGGCGTGTACAATGCAGCGGCTGCGGACCTACTTTAGAGAATGTGGACCTTTGATAGCAAAAAGGGCCGCAGGTTGTTTCCGCAGCCCTTGATGTGAATGTCTGATGTGAAAATCAGTTCAATCGCAATTTGATTTATAAGGAGCAGCAGTTGTTTAAAACCTGCGCTCCGACAGACACCGCCTGCAGGAGCGTAGTTGCAATTCCTGCAAAATGAGCTTTTCGTATTCAAAAGAAGCCTGTGGAACGGTGATGGCGTCTTCCTGAAACACTTTCTCCAGAAACTGGGTTTCCTCCCAAAAGTCCAGTAACTCTTCGTCTCCTAAAGATTTAATCTGTACATTAAGGGGAACGTCGTCAGGATACGGGAAAATGTGAGCCATTAAGAAGTGCTCCGTAACGCAGAGTTTTAGGTTTGCTGCTTGTTATAAATAGGTAAAAATCCTTTTACGCGACCAGGAACCGTTTTACAACCCTTTTGTAAGGCTCCACAGGCGGTACGCACTCTTTATGCAGGTTGTTTGCACATGGGTTGCCTTTGCTCTTTTTTTGGTTCAAAATAGCGTAAGAAATTCTTGCCGATGGCAAGAGCCGATCCGGATAACGGATTTGACAAAGGAGTTGTCAGCATGAATGAGACTCAAAGAAAGCAGGACGACGAGCTGCTGCAATTGGTGACGTTCAGCATCGGTGAGGAAGAGTTTGGTGTTGAGATCCTGAAAGTTCAGGAAATCATCCGGACAATGGAAATTACCAAGGTTCCTCGTGCCCCTGAGTTTGTTGAGGGTGTGATTAACCTGCGTGGTAAAGTCATCCCTATCATTGATTTGCGTCGTAGATTCGGGTTGGACTCTAAAACACATGATAAGCACACGCGTATTATTGTAATCGAGATCAATAATATGATTGTGGGCTTTATAGTGGACTCTGTTTCCGAGGTTCTGCGTATTCCTGCGGGTACCGTAGAGCCCCCGCCACCTGTTGTAGCCGGAATGGAATCCGACTATATCAGTGGAGTGGGCAAACTGCAGGACAGGTTGCTGATTCTGCTTGATCTGGATAGACTGCTTTCACAGGAAGACATGAGCGTACTCAACACGATCTAGGTTTTCCTCGTGTATTTGTTAAAGCCGCCATCAGCCCGTTTTCGGGGTGGCGGCTTTTGTTTGTTGACGGTTTAACTTTGCTTACGGAACCGGTGTGCTTTTTGAACAGATTATAAAGCGGCTTGGTGCTGACTCTGCTTCGTGCATTCACGTTGCGCGTAGCGGGTTCGCTACTCGTGCTAGGATGGCAAAGGCTCTTTTAGACGAAGGGCATAACGTAGTACTGGTGGCGCGCAATGCTGAAGAGCTGGCAGAACTCAGAGGGCTGGCTGCTCTTTTTACGCCTGATGTCTCCGCCACTGATGTGGATGTGACCACCCCTTCGTGGGAACAGCCGTGGATAACTATTCCTCAGCACCCCGCAGGCAGTCCCGGAAGAACAGCATGGGCTGCCCGTATGGCCAGCCTATATGCTTTAAGCCGCAGACACATGCCTCAGGCTGTCATTGTATCGCTTGATAACTTTGTCCCCAAGCTGCCGCCTCTATGGCTATTTGAGCGTCATCAGTTGACTCTGGCGGTCGGTGATGAGATGGGGCCCGTGCTTGTGCTGGAGCAGGCTGTGGAGTGGGGCTACAGCCGTGTTGCTTACGCTACTCAGCCAGGTGAAATCGCTTTGCGGGGTGATATTCTGGACGTGTATCCTCCGGGGTATACAAAGCCCGTCCGGCTGGAATTTTTCGGGGATCAGCTTGAAGAGATTCGAGTGTTCGATCCTTCAAGCCAACGCTCCCGCGGGAATTTGCAGGAAGTAACGTTGTTACCTACCGCACCGGTTGTTCTTGAAGGCGAACCTCGTAGCGCGGCACGCAAATTCTGGAAAGAAGCAGCAGAGGACGGCCGTCTGCCCTCGGAGGCGCCTGCCACACTGGATATCGCGGCTGATGAGGCAAAAGCCACTATTCTGCCGGGTGCGTACTATAGCGACGCAGTGTATCTGGAAAAATGGCTTCCTCCGCAGGCAGTGTATATTTTGCCTGCCGAACGTGAATTTAGCGATTCCCTGAAGCAGGCAGCCCGCATATGGGATGATTTTTCTGAGCTGCAACAGCGAGAGCATGGCATCGTTCAACCATCTGAGCTGACCATGCGCTCTGCGGATGATGTACTGGCTTTGGTTGGTTCCTCTTCACGCGCTCATTTTGAAGAATTAATTATGGGCGTAGAGCAGAAAGGGGAAAACCTGCCGGAGCGTACCTATGGCGCATTTCAGGACCTGTTCTTCGAGCAGGAGCAACGTGACAGACCTTGGCAGGCTTTAATTGAGTCTATCAAGCAATGGAGCAAGGCAAAGCGTCAGGTCATCTTAAGCTTCAGCACTTCCCGCAGCCGTGCAAAGTTTCTTTCTTTGGCAGAACAAGACGGGGTTTTGCCGTATCTTCGTTACGATAGAAAGGCGCAGGGTGTCTTCGCTCTTGTTTCCGGCTTTCGCAAAGGCGTGGAACTGGGCTGGGACAACTCCATTGTTCTGGGCGAGGATGTGCTGCAGCCACGGACACAGCAGCAGCGTGTCCGCTCGGGCGCTTTTGCCGGCCTGAAATCATATGATGATCTGACATCAGGTTCGATGCTGGTTCACCGTGATTACGGTGTGGCACGCTTTGAGGGGCTCCATCGGATGGACCTTGGCGGGGTCTCCAACGACTATCTTATTCTGACGTACGCCGGTGACGATAAGCTTTACCTTCCTGTGGACCGGCTTTCTCTTGTTCAGCGTTTCAAGGGGCCGGATGGTTCCAGCCCTTCATTGGATAAGCTGGGCGGAGCAGGTTGGAGCGCCAGCAAGGAAAAAGCCCGTAAAGCGATTGAAAAGATCGCTCACGATCTTGTGGAAATGTATGCATGGAGAAAGGTTGCAAAAGGCTATGTGTACTCGCCTGTAGGCGATATGTACCGGGAGTTTGAAGCCTCTTTCGGCTTTGAGGAAACTCCCGATCAGGCCAAAGCCATTGAGGATGTTCTTAATGATATGGAACGTCCGGAACCCATGGACAGGCTTGTCTGTGGTGATGTCGGCTTTGGCAAGACTGAAGTTGCTTTGCGTGCTGCGTTCAGAGCTGCCATGGATGGCAAGCAGGTTGTTTTGCTTTGTCCGACAACTGTACTTGCTGAACAACATTACCAGACGTTTAAAAGCCGTCTGGGGCATTTTCCGATCAACGTGGGAATGCTCAGCAGGTTTGTTACCCGTCAGCGGCAGAAAGAAGTTCTCTCTGCCTGCGAGCGCGGGCAGATTGATATTCTTATCGGAACGCATAGAGTGCTTTCCAACGATGTCATTTTGCCTAACCTGAGCCTGCTTATTCTTGATGAAGAACAACGATTCGGCGTTCGGCATAAAGAGCGTCTGAAGAAAATGCGTAAAAATGTAGACGTCTTGACGCTGACAGCTACGCCGATCCCCCGTACTTTGCAGCTTTCCATGTCCGGCATTCGTGAACTGAGTGTTATTGAAACAGCGCCGCCGGAAAGAAAGCCGGTTCAGACTGCTTTGATTGACCGTGATCCGGAAGTTCTTAAAAGCGTGCTGCAGAGAGAGCTGAATCGTGACGGGCAGGTTTTCTGGGTGCATAATCGGGTGCAGGGGCTTGAACGGGTGGCTGAATATGTCCGTTCTCTGGTGCCGGATGCCCGCATCGGGCTTGCGCATGGGCAGATGACTGAAAAGGCGCTGGAAGAGACTATGCACAAATTCTGGCATGCCGAGCTGGATGTTTTGGTGTGTACAGCAATTGTTGAATCCGGTCTTGATTTTCCGCGTGCCAATACGCTGGTAGTCGATCAGGCGCAGATGTTCGGTCTGGGTCAGCTCTACCAATTGCGTGGCCGGGTAGGCCGTTCAGACCGTCAGGCCCATGCGGTGTTTGTTGTGCCCGATGTGGATAATGTTCCTGATATCGCCCGTAAACGGCTTAAGATTATTCTTGAGATGGACTACCTTGGTGCAGGATTTCAGGTTGCCATGGAAGATCTGCGGTTGCGAGGTGCGGGTAACATTCTTGGAGAAGTGCAATCCGGCCACATGCTGAAAGTCGGCCTTGATATGTATCTTGAAATGCTTGAAGAAGAAGTAGCCCGCCTGAAAGGGGAGCCGCTTCGTGATGAAATGCAGACCGAACTTAACATCGGTATTACAGCCCATATTCCTGAAGGCTATATCGATGACGGCAGGGAACGCCTGAAGTACTACAAGGCACTTTCTTCCGCAGCGGACGGCGCAGCGCAGGAAAGCATTGAGCTTGAAATGCGCGACCGTTTCGGGCAGTTCCCGATAGAGCTTTCAGCCTTTCTCAGCATTCTAAGGCTGAAGCGCTACCTTGGTACGTTAAAAGTGCAAAAAGCAGATGTCTTTGCTGATAAGGTCCGCCTGACATGGGCTGAGGATGCTGATGTGATTTCTCCTGCTGCACTTGTGGCTTGGGTTGCAGAACATGCGGACAGAGCTCGTCTTGTTCCGCCTGCGATTATGGAAGTCTCTTTGCCGGCAGGCGATTGTTTTGAAGCCCGACTCTCCGGACTTCAGGCAGAACTTGAAGAACTACGGGCATGAGTATTTCATGCTGGATATGAATATGAAGAAAATTATTGTAATAGCAATATGTTCAGTTTTGCTGCTGGTCAGCTCGGGTTGCAAGGATGACTCTACGCAGCAAGGGGTTGTTGCCACAGTGAACGGGCAACCCATCTTTCTGGAAGAGCTTGAAGCCCGTTATGACTTAGATCATTTGAGCTGGAGCGGAGGAATGGTGCCCACCGTCGCTCAGCTTCGGAAAGACTATGGCAGAGTGCTGGCCGGTCTGGTTACGCAGCGACTGGTAGAGCAGGAGCTGGAAAAAACAGGGCTGGCTGTCACTGATGAAGAGGTGTTAAAGGCTGAAGAAGAAGTCCGTGCCGATTATCCTCCGGGTGAGTTTGAAAAGGTTCTGGTAGAAGATTACATAGACCTTGGCAGGTGGCGGTATATGCTCCGTCAGCACCTGCAGAACGAGAAATTTCGCTCTGAGGTTCTCAGGCCGCAGATTACTTTGAGCTTTGAAGAAGCAGAAGGGTACTACAAAGAGCACTTAAGTGATTTTTATCTGCCGGAGCGGGTGCATTTTCTATTTGTCTCCGGTCCGGACAGGGGGACTGTTGAGAAAGCCCGGGACATGCTTGCTGCCGGAACTCCTCGTGCGGAGGTTTTAAGCAGCTTCAGCCAGCTGTCTATCCGTGAATTGAAGATGCGTGAGGATCGTATACACGGAACGTGGAAGCAGCTCCTGGCAAAAGTTGAAGTCGGTCAGGGCACACCGGTACTCAGCGGTGAATCCGGATATGAATCTTTTGTAATGTTGGGCATGCTTCCTGAAAAAGTTCTCGGCCCGTCGCAGGCATATCCGATTATAGAGCGGCTGCTTGTTGAGGAAAAAATGCAACAGGCTTATGCAGACTGGCTTGAAGCTCGCTTAAAATCAGCCGAAGTTAAAGTTTCTGAACACCTGTTGCGCCCTGCAGAGGATGAAACACCCGTGCCGGATCTGACTCTCCCTTCACAAAAAGGGAGTGATATCTTTGACCTGCAAAATTCAACCGGAGAAAGCTAGCAATTGCGAGGTGTTGCAGTTTGTCATGGCCGCGTATTGGCTTCTCGTTGCAATGCTGCGCGAAAGATATTACATCCGGTTGGTTGTGTATTGTACTAACTGCCCTTTAATCAGAGCATTTCAGGAGGAATCCTTGCTGCGCCTTTTTAAATACTGCATTGTTATCGTACTGTTGCTTATGGCTGCGGTGCCACAGGCCAGTGCAGAATCTGTGATTAATAAAATTGTTGCTGTGGTAAACGGCGATATTATTACCAAATATGATCTTCAGGCCCGTGCTTCTTCCAAACTGCACCGTGCAGGGTTAAGCGCACTTGATCCGGCAGATGCCAAAGCTATCCGCCAGATTGAGGCCGAGACTCTTGAAGAAATGATTGTTGACCAGTTGATGGTGCAGGAAGCAAAACGCTACAATCTGCTTGCAGACGAGGTAGCCATTGATAACGAGCTTCGGTCGTTGCTCGCACGGATGCAGATTTCGCAAGAAGAGCTTGAAGCCAGACTGAGGACAGAAGGTCAGGATATAGATTTTTATCGTGGCCTGATTGCTAATAATATCATGCGCCAGAAGCTGCTTTCTTTCATGGTCAGCAGAAAAGTGGTAGTGACTCGTCAGGATATCGAAGCATACTATAATGAGCATAAGAGCGAATATATGCAGGATAAATCCGTAGCGCTCAGCCTTATTGTTTTTGCTCCTAATACTGATGCGGCTGCTGTTCTGCAGGACGTCCGTGACGGCAAGATGAGCTTTGCGGAAGCTGTGGAAAAGTACTCTATTGGTCCTTCTGTTGGCGGTGGCTCCATTGGCACTTTGGAATGGAGCAGTCTTATCGGCTCTTGGCGACAGTCTATCGAAGGTGTGCCTGCTGGCGGTATCGGCTCTGAAATCGAGTATGACGGACGAGCAGCTTATCTGCATGTTGACAACGTGACGGAAGGCTCTGCCAAGCCGGTTGATGGAGTGGCTGAAGAGATCGAGGAAAAGCTTCGTGAGCCGCTTTTGAAAGAACGTTTTGAAGAATACACCCGTAAGCTTCGTGAGCGGGCGGTTGTTGATATCCGCCTGTAGGTAAGGAGACGTGATGACTCTGAAAGAACTGGGCGAAGCGCTGCGGCAGGAACGTGAGGCCCGCGGTATTTCTTTGAAGGACGCCGAAAAGCGTACCAAGATTGCTGCGCGTATTCTGGCTTCCATTGAAGAGGGTAAGCAGGATAACTTTCCTCATCCGGTTTATGCAAAAGGGTTTGTAAAAACGTATGCCCGCTTGCTGGGAATGGACCCTGAGGAAGCCGGAGTTGTTGTAGACCGCGAACTCGTAGTTTCTGACGAGGAGGAACACGCGAAGCCTCCGCAGTTGATCGTAAAACCCAGAAGAAATTTTGCCCCTGTCATTATTGCAATTCTTGTAATTGCCTTGCTGGGGGCGGGTGGCTACGTGGCGTATACAAAGTTTGCCACCCCTGTTGAAAACTCTCAGGCAGAAGTTGCTGATGAGCCTGCTGGGGCTGCGTCAAATTCTTCGGGAACGGAAGCTGCTCCGGCTGATGCTGCTGCTCCTGAAACCGAAACCGGTAATGTTGTGCTCCCTTCCGCGCCGGAAGCGGAGCAACCTGCATCAGTTGAACCGCAAAGTGCAGTGGAGCCAACTTCAGAAGCTGTTGAAGCTACGGCTGAAACACTGGTTCAAAATGGAAAAGTTGCAGAATCTGTTCAGGAACTCGCAGTAGTGGAAGAGCCCGAGGCTGCACCTGTTGTGCCTGTCTCTGCTCCGGCTCCTGCCGCAGTTAGCGGTACTCAGGCATTAAGGGTTACAGCATCTCTTGATTGCTGGATTGAAGCCCGTATTGATGATGCCCGTGATCAGGAGCTGTTTCTGCGTAGCGGCAAGTCTTTTATTTTCCGGTTTGATGACTCTTTGGTCATTAAACTGGGGAACGGGGGCGGTGTCGCTTTGGCTTTGAATGGTAAAGTTGTTCCTGTGACTGCAAAGCCCGGAGAGGTTGTTACTCTGCACTTTCCGCAGTAGTGACTGCGTATTATGGACTTTACTGAAAAGGTCTTGGTGCTTCGCACCGGAAGATTTCGAGAAGCGGACTTATGGGTCCGCTTTTTGTCTCCATCCAGAGGTATTGTTACGGCGTTTGCCTTTGGTGGCTGCCGTAGCCGCAAGAGATTTTGCGGCTGCCTTGATGCTCTGAATCATGTGCTTCTTAAAGTTTCCAGCGGTAAACGCGGAACATACCTTTGTCTTGATGAGGGAACACTGCTGAACGGGCCTTCGAGGTTGCGTTCCGACTGGGGACGCATGGGGCTTGCCGCAAACTGTATTAAATTTTTAGAGGCAATGGGTGTCGGCCGTGAAGGTGCTAAAGACGCTTATGATCTGACTTGCGGAATGCTGGAGTTTCTTGAAAAATCAGACGCTGTACCGGACATTCTGCCGGTGATGTTCCGCGGCAGACTTGCTTTTGATCAGGGCTACCGGATTGATCCTTTGCGCTGTGGTACATGTGGTCAGCCTTTGGCAGATAGCGTCGAAACACGCTTTTTACCTCGTGACGGCGTGTTTTTATGCGCTGAACATTCCGGTCCGCACACAGGCGGACTTAAGATGTCTGCTGAAACCCTTGACGCCGTTCGATTTGTGCAGGAGAATCCTCCGCTCTTGTGGAACGCAATCCCGCTTTCTCCTGAAGGATGGAAGCAGTGGGGGCGTGCTGTTGATGCGTTTATTCAATACCATGTAGGCCTTGTTTGGGATAAAGGGCGTTTTCGAAAAGTTTAATGCCTTACTCTCGGCAGCCGTTAGATGTATTCTTATATTGTACAGGGGAAAATCATGAACTTTCAAGATGTTATCCTTACGCTGCAAAATTTTTGGGCCCAAAGAGGCTGTGCCATTCAGCAGCCGTTTGACAGCGAGTGCGGTGCGGGTACGTTCAACCCCGCCACTTTTTTGCGGGTAATCGGACCTGAGCCGTGGAATGTGGCGTATGTTGAGCCTTCCAGACGTCCGACCGACGGGCGGTACGGTGAAAACCCCAATCGCCTGCAGCATTATTTTCAGTTTCAGGTTATTTTAAAGCCTTCTCCGGACGATGTTCAGGAGTTATATCTCGATAGCTTGCGGGCTCTTGGAATCAATCCGGCTGAGCATGATATCCGCTTTGTTGAAGATGACTGGGAATCGCCTACGCTCGGTGCATGGGGGCTTGGCTGGGAAGTCTGGCTCAACGGCATGGAAGTGACTCAGTTCACTTACTTCCAGCAGGTTGGTGGTATTGATCTTAGCCCCACCAGCGTTGAAATTACGTATGGCCTTGAGCGTCTTTGTATGTACCTGCAGGAAAAAGAGTCCGTGTACGACCTGATGTGGAACGACACAGTGACTTACGGGCACATTTATCATCAGAATGAAGTGGAGATGTCCCGATACAACTTTGAAACCAGTGATGCAGAAATGCTGTTGAACTTTTTCAATGCGTATGAAAAGGAATGCGCCAGACTGTGCGAAGAAAAGCTTCTCTGGCCTGCGTATGACTACTGCTTGAAATGCTCTCATGCTTTTAACCTGCTTGATGCGCGTGGTGCGATTTCCATTACCGAGCGCACCGGCTACATCGGCAGAGTGAGAACTCTGGCATCTGCCGTTGCACGTCTTTATGCCGCGCAGCGTGAAGAAATGGGATACCCCATGCTCAATACCGGAATCAGGAAAGGATAGGGGAAGAATACACATGTCTGTTTTTGTACTTGAAATTGGTACAGAGGAACTGCCTGCCCGTTTTCTTTCCGGCTTGGAGCAGGAGCTGAACAATCGTTTTACATCTGCGCTCGGGGCTGCCGGCGTGGGCTTTGGTGCTATTGAAACTGAATCGACCCCCAGACGTCTTGCGGTTTGCATCAGAGATATTGAAGCTGTTCAGCGCGAATCTGAAGAAGTCGTCTCCGGTCCGCCGGTCCGTATTGCCTATGATTCTGAAGGTAATCCTACCAAAGCAGCTCTGGGTTTTGTAAAGACGCAGGGCGTGGAAATGGCTGACGTATTTACCCTTACTTCTGATAAGGGCCAATACCTTGCCGTGCGCAAAAAAATGGGTGGCCGACCGGTAAAGGATATTCTTGCTGAAGTTTGTCCGGATATTGTTGCTGCGCTTCCCTTTCCCAAGAAAATGAAGTGGGGCAGCGGCGAATTTACTTTCGGTCGTCCGCTGCGCTGGATGCTGGCGTTGTTTGACGCTGATGTCGTACCTTTTGCTGTGGCCGAGATGCAGTCCGGTAATTTGACCTATGGTCATAGAGTTCATGGCGCAGGTCCCTTTGAAGTAGCTTCTGCAGAAGAATATTTTTCTGTTGTTCGCGATAAGTGCAGTGTCACATTAGCTGCCGCAGAACGCCGCGAGATCACTATCAAGGGCGGGGATGCTCTTGCCGCTGCTGCCGGAGGCAAAGTCCTCTGGAAAGAATCGTTGCTTGATGAAGTTCAGGGACTTTGTGAACACCCTGTGCCGTGCCTTGGCAGCTTTGATCCTTCATTTCTTGAGCTGCCTGCAGAGGTGCTGCTGACCAGTATGGAAAGCCACCAGAAAAGCTTTGGTGTAGCCGGAGAAGACGGCAAGTTGCTTCCGCATTTTCTGACTGTGCTAAATATGACTCCCGTTGATATGGCTCTGGTGCAGAAAGGGTGGGAGCGTGTTCTGAGAGCACGTCTTGAAGATGCCCGTTTCTTCTGGAAAGCCGATCTTGCCGCGGAGCTTGATACGTGGCTTGCCAAGCTGGACAATGTTATCTTCCTTGCCCCGCTGGGCAGCATGGGTGACAAAACCCGCAGGCTGGAAAAGCTGTGCCGTTGGCTTGCTTCCTGTGTGGCTCCTGCGCAGGCTGAAGACGCCGCTCGAGCAGGGCGCTTGTCCAAAGCTGATCTTGTTTCTGAAATGGTTTACGAGTTTGACTCGTTGCAAGGGATTATGGGCAGTATTTACGCTCAGCGTAAAGGCGAGTCCGAAACCGTTGCCGCAGCCATCAGCGAACAGTACCTGCCGGCCGGCCCAGACAGTCCTGTGCCCGCTTCGGTCTGCGGTGCGCTACTTTCCATTGCCGATAAGGCCGACACTCTCGCAGGTTGCTTCGGCTTGGGCATGATCCCCACCGGTGCCGCTGATCCGTATGCCTTGCGTCGTTGCGCACTGGGCATCGCCCGGATTATGCTGGAAAAGAACCTGCGTTTTGATGTGAAAGAGTTGTTCCGTCTTGCTCAGGAAGGTTACGGCGAACGTAACTGGAAGTTGCAGCCGGCTGAGGCAGCAGAGAAATTGCAGGAATTCTTTACGCTTCGTCTTAAAAACCTGTTCGTATCTCAAGGTTACGAAACACTGCTTGTCGAAGCTGCCTTGCATGCAGGCTCTGATGATGTGTGGGCTGCAGGGGCCAGACTTGCTGCGTTGAATACTTTCAGCAAGGCTGAAGACTTCGGGCAGGCTGTGCTTACCTTCAAGCGTGCGGCGAACATTATCCGCAAGCAGGGACAGGAAGTCGGAGTAGAGCTTGATGGCAGGTATGATGCCGCCTTGCTTGAAGACGATGCAGAAAAACAACTGGTAAAAGCCATCGAAGATACGGCCCCCGGATTTGAATCGAAGTGGGCTGATGATGATTTTGAAGCGTTGTTTGGTTTGCTCAGAGAATTGCGTCCTTCTGTAGATGCGTTTTTTGATAGTGTAATGGTAATGTGTGATGATCCCGCACTGCGTCGTAACAGGTTGAACTTGTTGCAGGCTCTTGTGCAGCGCCTTGGGCGCCTTGCGGATTTCAGCGCATTGCAGATGTAATTTGTCAGGCTCTGGAATATGTTTGCCTGCGTGTAAAAAAATAGCACGTCAGGCTTGACAAGACAGGGGGCTTGGCAGTAAATGACTCGTTCCCCAGTGTTCCAGTAGGTCAAAAAAATATTTTTCACATAGAAGCCCTTTTTTGGAGGAATCCCTTGGCTAACCATAAGTCTGCCATTAAGCGGCACAAGCAGAGTGTCAAAAGAGCCGCACGTAACCGCGCTGTTAAAACCCGTATCAAGAACGTTATCAAATCTGTTCGCGCAGCTGTTACGGAGAAGGATAAAGAGCAGGCTCAGGCTACACTGACCGAAGCTATGTCCGTGCTGGATAAAGCATCCAGCAAGGGCGTTATTCACTGGAAGAACGCCGCCCGTAAGATCTCGCGTCTCAGCAAAGCTGTTGACGGCATCGAATAATTTTCGGGTCGTTTACTACGCAGATATTGCCCGTCACTTCGGTGACGGGCATTTTTTGTTCATAGTTCTTTTCTTCCTTTTTTGCGGTACAATTTGGTCCGGCAGCCGTTATTAAGTGCTGTCAACTGGTTAGTAGTGGTTGAACTGCTTCTGCTGTTTTGCTAGTGACCATTGGATGTAGTTGAAGGAGGATGCCCCTTTGTGTTTCACTTTCAGAGCAGGTTGTTGAATGCGCTTGTTTAAAAAAGAGCCTAAAGCGGAACAGCTGAAGGTTATTATTATCGGTGCTGGTGAGGTGGGCTATCATATCGCTCAGCGTCTGACCCGTGAAAATAAACAGGTTGTTGTGATTGACCAGCAGCCGGAAGCGTTAAAAAGAGTTGCTGAAGCTCTGGATGTTCAGACTATCCAAGGGTCTGGTTCCAGTCCGGTTGTACTGCACGATGCAGGGGCTGAGGAGGCAGACATTATCCTTGCCGTTACAGACAGTGATGAAATCAACATTATTGCCTGCCTTTTTGCCAATATCATCTCCCCTGACTCTACTAAGCTTGCCCGTATACGAAACGAAGAATATTCGTTGTATCGTGATGCGTTAGCTAAAGATATTCTGAATATTAGCATGCTTATCAATCCGGAAGTCGAGGTTGTCAAAAATATTGACCGCCTGCTTTCGCTGCCGGGGGCAGTAGACTACAGCGAATTCGCCGGAGGACGCATCCGTATGGTCGGCATGCGCATCTGCTCCGGTCCGCTTGCCGGCATCCGGCTGATGAATTTTCGTACCGTTGTGCCGGATGGAGATGTAATTATTGCGGCTATCGTCAGAAATGATGAGCTGATCATTCCCACTGGTATGGATGAAATTCGGGCAGACGACGTAGTGTACTTTGTCTGTACGGAATCCAGTCTTGAAGCTGTGAGAAGTGTAGTTGCAGCCTTGGAAGACCCGATTCAAAGCGCTCTTATCATTGGCGGCGGCAATATAGGCATGCGTCTGGCCAGCCTGTTTGAGCGAAAAGGGTATCATACTAAGCTGATAGATAAGGATGAAGCCCGATGCGGTGTTCTGGCCGAGAAGTTGAATTCGACTCTGGTGCTGTACGGTGACGGTACCGATCAGGACCTGCTTCGTGAAGAAAATGCAGGAACAATGGATGCTGTTATCAGCCTGACTTCGGACGAAGAAACAAATATTCTGTGTTCCCTGCTGGCCAAGAATATGGGGGTACGTAAGACCGTTGCCCGCATAAACAAAGTCGCCTATCAACCGTTGGTACGGGCCATCGGCATTGAACATTCTGTCAGCCCCCGTCTTTCTGCTGTTAATAGTATTCTGCATTACATCCGTAAGGGTAAGGTTCTTTCCTCCGTAGCTATCCGGGGCGAAGAGGCTGAAGTGATGGAAGCGCTTGCTGAAGAACAGTCGGAAGTTGTGGGGACCCCACTGCATAAGCTCAGCTTCCCGAAAGGGGCGCTTATTCTGGCCATGGTGCGCGGTGACGATGTTGTAATCCCCAGCGGCGATACTGTGATTGAGCCAATGGACAGGATTCTTATACTGTCTACCAGACAAGCTGTTTCAGATGTGGAACAGGCCTTGATGGTCAAGCTTAAGGCTTACTAGCAGGGCAGGTAATTAATGCGCATCAAGTATACTTTGTATGTCATCGGAGCGTTGCTGTGCTCTGTTGGCCTGACCATGTCTTTTCCGCTTTTGTTTTCACTATACTACGGTGACGCGGGAATCCTGCCTCTTTTATTCTCCATGGCGGCCACTCTAGCCGCTGGTGGCGGACTTGTTTTGCTTTTTAACGAGCGTTCCAAAACTCTTCTGAACCATCGTGAAGGCATGGCAATTGTTGCGCTGGGATGGCTTGGGGCGGGCATTGCCGGAGCGTTGCCGTTCTGGTTTGGCGGTTTTGCTGTCTTCAGCGATGCTCTTTTTGAGTCGATTTCAGGGTTTACCACTACCGGATCTACAATCTTTACCGACATCGAAGCGTTGCCTCGTGGCATTTTGATGTGGCGTAGCCTCACCCACTGGCTGGGAGGGATGGGGATTATCGTTCTTTCATTAGCTATTCTGCCTTTCCTCGGAGTAGGGGGCATGCAGCTATATAAGGCTGAAGTTCCCGGCCCTGTTCCGGACAAGTTGAAACCGCGCATTAAAGATACCGCGATGGCCTTGTGGAAGGTTTATCTGTTGTTTTCTGTGCTGCAGGTAGTCCTCTTACTGTTTGGCGGGATGGATTTGTTCGATTCCATCTGCCATACGTTCGGCACCATGGCCACGGGTGGTTTTTCAACCAAGAACGCCTCTGTAGGCCACTATGAAAGCGCTTATATCCAGACAGTTATTATCATCTTTATGTTTATTGCAGGCGTAAACTTTTCGTTGCATTTTAAATTGCTTCTGGGAGAGCCGAAAGCGTTTTTGAAAGATGAAGAATTCCGATTTTATGCCGCGGTCGTGGTTGTCTGCACTCTTATAGTTACATTTGCTGTGTATGGCAGTAACTACGGTGGGTTTGGCGATTCGTTGCGGCACGCCGCGTTTCAGGTAGTGTCGATCTGTACGACTACTGGTTTTGCTACCGCCGATTATGAACAGTGGGCACCCGTTACCATGGCTGTTCTGCTTTTCCTGACTTTCCTTGGCGGGTGTGCGGGTTCAACTGGCGGCGGAATAAAATGTATGCGCGTTTTGCTATTACTTAAACAGGCTTACCACGAAGTTTTCCGGCTTATTCACCCCCGATCTGTTTCACATGTGAAGATGGGCAGGCATATTGTTCGTGCGGAAGTTCTTTCTGGTGTTCTGGGTTTTTTTGTTCTGTATATCGGGCTGTTTATTTTATCATCTGTCCTGATTGCAGCTATGGGAGTGGACGTTCTCACTTCGTTTTCGGCAACGGCTGCTTGTATCGGCAATATCGGCCCTGGGTTAGGAACTGTCGGCCCTGCCGAAAACTTTGCG
Source organism: Oleidesulfovibrio sp. (assembly GCF_047973035.1). Taxonomy (NCBI): domain Bacteria; kingdom Pseudomonadati; phylum Thermodesulfobacteriota; class Desulfovibrionia; order Desulfovibrionales; family Desulfovibrionaceae; genus Oleidesulfovibrio; species Oleidesulfovibrio sp. Next base: position 43,673 of record NZ_JBKEBF010000004.1, on the reverse strand, counting down.
CACCTGCCAGTGGCAGCCAAGTGGGTGCTTACCCTGTGTATGCTTCTGGGAAGACTGGAAATATATACAGTGTTTATCCTTTTTGTTCCGGAGTTCTGGCGTAAGTAAGGATTAGTGCTTTTTCAGGGTTAGAATCAGCTACGTAACTGAGTACCCGTGCGCTTGGCTGGTGTCATCTTTATCCAGTTCAAGCGCACTTTTTTGTGCTTTTCGCCTTATGCTGTGCGCATAAAAAAAAGCCCTCGCAATTAGCAAGGGCTTTTTAAATGCAACGTAGCAGTAACGTTATGCAAGCTGGGCGAGAAGGGTATCTTTAATGGAGTTGATGTCACCTTCGCCGTTCAGCTCAATGTACTTGGTAACACCTTTCGCTGCCAGATCTTTGTAGAAGTAAGCGGCGGCCAGAGTTCCGTCTTCGGTATTGTAGTAAATGTCGTGACGCTTGTTGATGGCGCCTTCATCCTGGTCATCAGCACGGCTGGACAGATCGCCGCCACATACGCGGCACTTGTCGCCATTGGGCTTAATGGGGTCGATGAAAATGTTGTTGGGGTGGTTGTTGTCGTTGACGCAGAGGCGGCGGCCCATGATGCGGTTTTTCGCAACTTCACGGGGCAGCAGAATTTCGATGACGTAATCAAGCTTCATGCCTTCGGCCTGCAGGGCGTCCCACAGCTTTTCAGCCTGCACCATGTTGCGGGGGAAGCCGTCCAGCAGCCAGCCATTTTCGCCTTTGGTCTTGAGAGTTTCAAGAACCATGGGGATGGTGATTTCGTCAGGAACCAGATCGCCACGGTCAATGTACTCTTTGGCTTTTTTGCCAAGCTCGGTACCGCCACCGATGTGTTCACGGAAGATAGCACCGGACTCAATGTGAGCCAGATCGTACTTCTGCTTTACCAGAGAACCCTGTGTTCCCTTACCGCTGCCATTGGGGCCAAAAATGAGTATATTCACGTCATTCCTCCTTGTCATTTATTTCACGAAGTCATACTTCGAAGGCTTGGCACCTGTCAATCGAAGAAAAAGAGGCTATGTCAGGATTTTGCGCTGAAAATAATTCCTCCGTAGCGGATTTCAGCCTGCTTGTTACCGGAAAACTGTATGCGCTTGCCACCCTGATTGTTTTTCCATGCCTGCTCAAGATTCACTAACATGCTATATAAGACTTGGCCGGAACCTACTGTATCCAATACTTTTTTGTAAAGCCGAAATCGGGCTGCTTCGTGTAGACCTAACAGCATGTTACGCGGGATAAAAATCGTACCTGCCTCTACAGGGGGCAGGGCTGGAAGGGCTTGGTTCCAATATGCCGCATCACGGTTTGCCATTTCCCAGAGGTCTGAAATGGCTTCAGAGAATGCAGGATTCTCTTTTTGTAGCAGAGGGATAATTGTTTTTCTGATGCGGTTGCGCGTAAAGGAGAGGTCTTCATTAGATGCATCCTCGCGCCAAGGGCATCCAAACGATTCCAGGAATTCGACAAGCTTGTTCTTGTTTTTCACAAGCAGGGGGCGCAGTAGCCTTCGCCCGGGGTCAACAGAACTCATTCCTCCAAGAGCAGGCCAACCTGCACCGCGGATAAGCCGCAACAACACGTCTTCCTGCAAGTCACCGACATGGTGCCCTGTACAAATCCAGACATTCTCTGCGGAGCTGACCAGCTGGTTGAATAGAGCATGGCGTGCGTTTCGACCTGCTTCCTCAATCCCTGTTTGCTCGCTCGCGGCTTTTGCTGCAATTTCCTGCCGTTCAGAGTGCAGAGGTATTGCCAGCATTTCACACAATTCGGCTACAAAGCTGGCGTCTTCGGCGCTTTCTTCCCGAAGCGCGTGGTCAAGGTGCACTGCAGCCAGCTTGTGTCCCAGTCGGGGGGAAAGATAATGCAGAATCAGTAATAACGCTGTGGAATCAACGCCACCGGAACATGCCGCGATAAGCGTATGACCTTGCAGCGGGGCAGAGTCGGCCTGTTTGTCTTTATTCGAGATGCAACCGTGCTGCTCCATCTGGCTCAGTAGAAAGCTTTCTACGGCAAGACACAGGTGTGCCTGAGCGGGAGACAGGTCCTGCAAACGTTTGGGAAGCTCTGCGAGTTTTTTTAATACGGTAGGCATGGTGAGTGATGAGTTATAAAGCAAGTTCGCCGCTCCGGTATATTCCGGAGCGGCGATGGATAGTTTTTACTAAACTTGAATTCCCAGTTCGGACAGCAGGGAATCCATATAGCCCGTCATATGGGTTTGTAACGCTGGCGGTGCGTAGGCAATGCATTCGCAGCGCAGCATGTTGCGCGCTCTGACCAGAAGCTCCATTCTCATACTGTCTTCCAGCACTTCCAGAGCCATGGCAAACGGTCCGCATTTTTTTTGATGCCCCTGTTGGACTTCGTTCAGGTGTTGCTCGGGTACGGGCAGCCAGTACAGACCATCCAATCCGGCTCCCAACTCCATTGCTTTCAAACGGGTTGTAACTGCTTTGATGTCTTCTTCGGTCAGGTCTTCAATCACGTAGAGCTTCATAAAATTTCCTTTCCCGGACAGCTTACAGGGATTTCCGGTATGGGGCGCTTCCTGTCCGGATGCGCATCAAGGTGCTCCGGTTCATTATCCAGATTAAACATCCTGCGGGCAAAATCTATGTACCGCTGACCGGAGTCTTCCTCTTCGTAGCGGCGTTTTAAGAAACAGATAGGCTCGTGATGAATCTTTTTAACTACGGAGTTGAGCATGGCTTCCAATGCCATTCGGGTATTGTCATCTACAGGGCCGATGCGGCGCAGCGTTTTTTGCAGCTCTTCCTGCGCAATGTCCGAAGAGCGGCTGTACATGTCCACAATGGTAGGTTGCAGGTCCAGTGCACGCAACCAGCGGCTGAAGACCTCTGTTTCTGCCCTTACGATGGCCTTGGCCTTCGCTGCTTCCTCACGCCGGTGTGACAGGTTTTCTTCAACAACTTCTTTGAGGTCGTCGATATCATAAAGGTAGATGTTGTCCAGATTGTTTACGTCCGGATCAATGTCACGAGGCACAGCAATGTCAATGAAGAACATGGGCCTGTTTTTGCGGCGTTTCAGGATATCTTTAATGTCTTTGGCTCGTATGATGGCTTGATGCGCGCCTGTGGAGCTTATGATGATGTCAGCGTCTGCGAGGCGCGTGAACAACTCGTCAAAAAGGATTGCTTCGCCGTTAAACTGCTTCGCAAGTTCCAATCCGCGCTCAAACGTTCGGTTTGCGACATAAATTTTGTCGATTCCACAGTTTATCAGGTGTGCTGCTGCCAGTTCCGCCATTTCTCCGGCGCCGATGAGCATAGCTTTGTACTGACTCATTTCACCGAAAATGCGCTTGGCAAGCTCTACAGCTGCGTAGCTGATAGATACAGCGCTGGAGGCAACGGCAGTTTCTGTGCGTACACGTTTGGCTACGGAAAATGCCTTATGCAGCAGTCTGTTAAGTATGACTTTGGTGCTGTTGCGTTTGACGGCATCTTTGTAGGCTGTTTTCAGCTGTCCCAGAATCTGTGGTTCGCCCAGAACCATAGAGTCCAGACTGGAGGCTACAGTGAACAGATGTTCAACCGCTGCCAGACCCCGATGAATGTAAACATAAGGGCGCAGGTCTTCCGCGTTCTGCCCGCGGGCGTTTGCCCAATGGCACAGAACAGTTTCGGGAATCTCGTCGCCTTTACCGGCAATCATAATTTCCACACGGTTACATGTGGAAAGAATGACCACTTCGCTGATATTGCCGCCAACGGGAATAATGGCGGGCTCCAGAGAAGTGCATCCTGTAAGTGCGAATTTTTCACGCACTTCGACGTCGGCGGTTCGGTGGTTTAGACCGATAATGTAAATTTCCTGATCCATGATCTACTGCTGAAAGCTGTGGTGTGTGGGCATGAAGTAATTAACGCCGACAAGTGAGAATACCGTCAGGGCAAAAAGCCAGACAGCAAGAACTGCCGCCTTGCGCCCCCGCCAGCCCAGAGCAAGCCTGTGATGAAAGAGCAGGGCGAACAGGAACCACACTACAAGTGAAACGAGTTCCTTGGGGTCCCAAGTGATTACTCGTCCCCATTCGATGCGTCCCCATATAAATCCGCTGGCAAGGCCCATAGTGTACAGCGGAAAGCCGGACATTACGGCTACATGGTTTACTCTGTCAAAGGCGTTCAGTGACGGCATGTCTTTGGCAAAACCACTCAACTTGTCTTTGTTTTTGATTTTTTTATCCATATATATGAATAACAGCCCGGCCCCGAATGCCATGGTCATCAGACCGAGACTCAGGAAAAGCGAGCCGATGTGCAGACTGAAGAAAAGCCCGGAAAGCGATGCGGGAAAGGCTGATTGCACGGCTGTTATGCGAAGTGAGGCAATGAACAGAATCAGGGCAAGGGGAGCTGCGGTAATTGCAAGAAATGCAAGGCGCATCCGCCACCAGATGATAAAATAGATAAGCAGCATGCTCCATGAGAGCATCTGCATGTAGTTGCCTTTAGTCATCTCTGCCCATGAAGAATCAAAGATGTTGTAGGCCAGAAGCAGGGTGTGTGCGCAAAAACCGGCAACAGTAATCCATGAGGCAGCTTTTGTTATCCGCGGGCGACGGGTGGCAAGGCCGAAAAACTCGGCACATGTAGCCAGCACATAGAGATGTATAACTGTAAGCGTAAGAACTTTAACCAAGGTCATTCAGCAACTCTCCGATGTTGTTGTGCAATTCTTCGGGAAGCAGTTCCCGCAGCAGCAGTGATGCTTCATCGTTGCGTTTTTGGCGCAGCATTTCCGACAGATCAGAATTTACCAGTGACCTGAAAATTTTTGTATTTTTTGGGGTCTCATACCCAAGAGCAAGAACCATTGGGCGTAAGCGTCCCATTAAAGCGGCGATGGCTGTGTATCGGTTGCCGAACCATTCTTCCAGATCCATGCGGATGCGTCTTGAAAGAGCCGGACTGTTGCCTCCGGTAGATAGTGTTACCAGCATGTCTCCGCTTGTAAAGTGGGCGGGAACGGTAAAGCTGCCCGACTCCGGAGCATCGGCAACGTTACAGGGGATACCTTTTGCCTTGCAGGCCGCAGCTACCGTTGCGTTAATCTGTCCGCTGCCGGTGGCGGCAAAAACAAGCGCTTTCCCTTCTACGTCATGCTCATGAAATGGACGACATTCGTACACTACCGTACCGCCGGAAAGCAAGTCCTGCCATTCTCCGGCAGGCGGACAAGCGTCAATGACAAGAACCTGTTGCGGGCTGCAGGGCAGGAGAGCCTGCAATTTGCGCCTGCCCACTTCGCCTCCGCCTACTATAAGGCAATGTGCACCGGTAAGATTAAACAGCATCGGGTAGTATCGCATGGCTGCCTTATACAATCCCGAGCTCTAAAGGAAAAGGAGAAAGTATATCCTTCCAGCCTTGCTGCATACTACGGAATACGCTAGTGAAAAGTGATCAAAAACATAAGAGTAGTTATGAAAAAAGCGCTTGTAATCCAGCTGGCCCGTTTTGGCGACATCATTCAGACCAAGCGGCTTGTGCTGACCTTGCTGAGACGGTTTGATGAAGTGCACATAGCGGTGGATGATTCATTAAAAAGTTTGACATCAATGGTGTATCCGGCTGCCTGTGTGCACGGCCTAGCCGTTCATTCCGCTACCTGTCCAACAGATGTGCTGAGCCGTAATGTAAAATCTTTTGGCAAGCTTGCCGGCATCCAATTTGACGCAGTGTATAACCTGAATTTTTCGCGTCTCAGCATGGCGCTTTCAGCCCTGTTTGATGCTGAAAGCGTGCATGGCTACAGGATGGAAGCGGGCCAACCCGTTGTGCCGGAGTGGCCGCGTTTGGCTTTTCGCTGGACGAAAAAGCGGCGTCTTGCACCTGTTAATTTAGTTGATTTCTGGGCTGGATTTGCGTCTCGACCTATATCTGCCGGAGAAGTAAACCCCATAGCCAGCAGAAAAGGTGGCGGAATCGGCGTTGTGCTGGCAGGGCGGGAGTCCCGCAGGTCTTTACCCCCCAATGTGCTGGCCCGATGTGTTAAGGCCGTTTTTGAAGGATTGGACGGGCCGAAGATAACGTTGTTGGGCAGCAAGGCTGAAAGCGCACTGGCAAGACAGGTGCAACGCCACTTCAGCGGACCGATGGTTGAACGTACGGAAAACCTTGCAGGCAGAACTGACTATGCTGCTTTGGCAGAAGTGGTTGATACTTTTGATACCTTGCTCACGCCGGACACTGGCACCATGCATTTGGCTGCTCATCTGGGCACACCGGTGCAGTCGTTTTTCCTTTCCTCTGCGTGGTGCTTTGAAACGGGTCCATATGGCATGGGGCATCGTGTCTGGCAGGGGATTGTAGAGTGTACGCCTTGCGAAGAGGCCAGACCTTGCCCTGTTAATGTCGCCTGTCTGAACGCTTTCTCCGATGAACGTTTTCTGAAAGTGCTGGCCGGGCGTTTTGGTGATGAATATCCTCCCGCCATGATGGGACTGGTAAGCGTTCTTGACGATGTAGGTACCACCTACCTTCCTGTTTTTGGAGAAGATGCTGCTGCTTCTGCCCGCAGGCAACTGCGTTTATTGCTTGCGGACTATCTTTCCCGCGGAGTTGAGTCCTCTTCGGCAGCAATGCTTGGTGTTTTTGATGATGGGTCAAATCATTCGCATGAACTTGCTCAGATGATTTTCAGCGAAAGTGACTGGATGCTTGGGTATGACGATAGTGCAGAATTTGCTGGCGGAGGTGCCTGATGCTCTCTGGTGATGATGTGAATGTGGCTGGGATTGGCGGCGGAATGAATACAAAAGCCCGTGTGCTTGTGGTGCTGCCTTTTTATGGCGGCTCGCTTCCTGTAGGGAACTATTGTGTGCAGGCGCTACGCAACCTTGGGCACACCGTGGAAGTTTTTGAAGCTCCGGATTTTTATTCTGCCTTTACTGCGCTTAAAGGCCTTCGGGTAACCACAGACCGCCTTCAATATCTGGAAAACAGTTTTCTGCAGGTTATCTCTCAAGCTATTCTGGCAAAGGTAGAAACCTTTGAGCCGGATCTTGTGCTTTCTCTCGCTCAGGCGCCGTTAAGCAGGCAGGCGTTGAAGCGGCTGCGTAAAGACGGTGTAGCCACCGCCATGTGGTTTGTGGAAGATTTCAGGCTGTTTACCTATTGGCGGGCATTTGCGCCTTTTTATGATTACTTTGCCGTTATCCAGCGCGAACCCTTTCTTTCCCAGCTGGAAGAAATTGGTGTTACAGGTGCATTGTATCTACCAATGGCTGCTTTACCTTCTTTTCATAAGCCCGTGACACTCAGTGCTGTCGACAGGAAGAAATTTGGTGCAGATGTTTCTTTTCTGGGAGCAGGTTACCCCAACAGGCGGGTCGCTTTCAGGCAATTCTCTGGGTATGACTTTAAAATTTGGGGAACTGAGTGGGAAGGAGACACACTTCTTGAGCGGCATGTTCAGCTGAGCGGAGCCAGAATTTCCCCAGAAGATGCAGTCTCGATTTATAATGCGACACGTATAAATCTTAACCTGCACTCCAGCGTTCAGGCAGAGCAGCTTGTCAGCAAAGGGGACTTTGTAAACCCGAGAACTTTTGAGCTGGCAGCCTGTGGTGCATTCCAGCTTGTGGACGAGCGTGCTCTCTTGCCGGAACTTTTTAACTACGACGAAATGGTGACGTTTGAGTCGCTTGAAGAACTGCATGAATTGATAGCTGAATACCTGCATGATGAAGATGCGCGGCAGAGCATGGTAGCCAAAGCTCGTGAAAGGGTTTTGAAAGAGCATACCTACGAACATCGCATGCAGACGTTGCTGACTTTTATCAGCAACGGTCGTGAAAACTGGCCGAAGGTCAGAGACATACTGTTTGCGGAGGGTGCCGGCGCAGATTTACCCGCAGACCTGCAAGCAGGGCTAGGTAAGTTGTTAAACGAACTTGGATTGCCGCATGATACCTCATTCAGCGATCTTGCTTGGGCTATCAGGCAACGGCAAGGCAAGTTGAGTGAGCTGGAAACTGCGGTATTGTTTCTGGAAGAATGGAAGAAGCAGTATTCGTAGTAAACAAGCTGCCTGTCGGATAATAATCCCCAAAAAACTCCGCGCCGTTTGGTGCGGAGTTTTTTGGGCAGGAAATATAAAAAAAGGCCCCCTGAACGGGGGCCAGAAGTGCGGTATTTGTTAGCCGCAGGAAGAGCAGCTGCTGCAAGAGCTGCCGCCGCCCAGAGGCTGACCGGATTCAACTTGAAATCCCATGTAAGAGAGATCAATCTTGATGGATTCAGCCTTTTCCATCAATTCTTTGTTCACTGCAAAGGTGAAACCCTTTACTTCGTATACATTGTCAGATTCGTTTGACTCATCCAGAGCCAATGCCAGCCTGGGGCCGCTTCAGCCACCGGGCGCAAGGTACACGCGGATAGTGCTACGCTCTTTATCCGCAAAGTAGGATTCCAGCTCCTTGTGAGCGGTATCGGTAAGTTCGAACATTCCGTTCCTCCACGGTTCTGGTATGGGGAACAAGTAAGGGGCATAGCAAGGTTTGTCAATGGAAAGGGCTTAACCTATAGATAAAAACTCTAGCTCGGTAAGCTAACAATCCGGACAACATGTCAGAATGCTTTACGTCTTTCAGACTAATGAAAAACAAAAAACGGCCCGAAACGGGCCGTTTTGATGTTCTGTAGGAGATTGCGCTAGCCGCAGCAGTTGCTGGAGCTTCCGCATCCGCCGCATCCGCCGCCTCCAGGCAGGGGAATCTGCGGAGTAAGGGTAAAGCCGCTGCAGGTTACGTCGATGGTCACATTACCTACCTGCTGATGCAGGTCAGTGTTCATGACAAAGGTGTATCCGCCTGCTTCAGCAGTTTTATCAGCTTCGCCTGCTTCGTCCAGAGCCAGAGCAAGCCTGGGGCCGCTGCATCCGCCGGGTGCAAGGTAAATGCGGATAGAGGCTTTTTCTTTGTCCGAAAAATAGGCGTCTAGTTCTTTATGGGCGCTTTCCAGAAGCGTAATCATTGGTGTGTCCTCCAAAGTGAGACAAGGTGGGCATTGATAATATCAATACTTTTTTTTCTCTGTATTTGTTTTATAAATATACTAAATTAATAGCAAAAAGTCAATTGCAAACGATATGCACGCAATTTGCCTTGCCAGACGTTACGGTATACATATGGGGCCGTAATGTTGGTAACGCAAGACCAGAAGGGCTATTTATGCAAAAAAAGTGCATTCTTTCCGCTCAGGAAATCACAAGAACACTTGAGCGGCTGGCATATGAAATAATCGAACGCCACGGCGATTGTGAAAAACTGGCGCTGGTTGGTATACAAAGACGAGGTGTGGATGTGGCTGCACGGCTGCGTGAGGTCCTCAGTGCTCGTCTGGGTAAAAAAGTTCCGCTGGGTAGTCTGGACATCAATTTGTACAGGGATGACTGGACCAGTCTTGATTCTCAGCCGATGATCAACAAAACGGAATTTCCTTTTTCTGTGGACGAAGCAGAAATTGTTCTGGTTGATGACGTGCTTTTTACCGGCAGAACAATCCGTTCTGCACTGGAAGCTATTCTGGACTACGGCAGACCACGCAGAGTGGAACTACTTGTTTTAGTCGACAGAGGCCATCGTGAGCTTCCCATCCATGCAGACTATGTCGGTAAGATGGTAAATACCGGCAGAGACGAACATGTGAACGTGTTGGTGACAGAACGTGATGGCGAAGACGCTGTGGTGCTTCTGCAGAATTGACTTTGTCAGCAGGCAGTAGAATATAAAAAGCGGCAGGAGTGATGTCTTCTGCCGCTTTTTTTGTTGTGTTTATGCCTGCTTGGTTATTTCTGTGCCGATTCCGTGATCAGTGAATAGTTCCAGAAGGACGCAGTTTTCAATTCGCCCGTCAATGATCATGGCTTTTTCCACGCCTTCTTCCAGTGCTTCCAGACAGCACTTGACCTTGGGCAGCATGCCGCCTTTCAGGGTACCGTCTTCAAACAGCTTCATGGCTTCGGTAGTGGTCAGCGAAGAAATCAACTCTCCAGCATTGTTCAGAATGCCTGTAACATCGGTAAGCAGCAACAGGCGTTTGGCATTCAGCGCTCCAGCTACAGCACCGGCTACAAGGTCGGCGTTGATGTTGTAGGTGGTGCCTTCCTCGTCAACGCCGACAGGTGCGATGACAGGAATGAAGCCATCCCGTTGCAGACTGTTGAGCAGCGAAGTTTCAACGCCCGTCACTTCCCCGACTTTGCCAAGGTCGATAATTTCGGGTGCCTGAGCTTCCTTGCTGATGACCATTTCCATCTGGCGTGCCCGGATAAGCTGCCCGTCTTTGCCGGAAAGACCTACAGCCTTGGCTCCGCTTAGGTTAAGCAGGTTCACAATTTCTTTGTTTACCTTGCCTACCAGCACCATTTCGACAACATCCATAGTTGCATCGTCTGTAACGCGCAATCCTTCACGGAAGTTTGAAGGAATGTTCAGCTGCTTAAGCATATTGCCGATCTGCGGTCCGCCGCCATGTACAATGACAGGATTAATGCCCACGTATTTCAGCAACACGACATTCAACGCAAAAGCCTGCTTAAGGCTTTCGTCGATCATGGCGTTGCCACCATACTTGATGACGACGGTTTCCCCGCGGACTTTCCGGAAGTAGGGAAGCGACTCTATAAGAACTTTTGACTTGAACGCATCGCTCTGCACGGCAGCCTCCATGAAGCGGCTTAAAGAATGTAGCGGGTCAGATCCCTGTTAGCGGTAACATCTGCAAGATGCTGCTGTACGTACTCTTTGTCGATTGTCACCTTGTCGCCCGACCTGTCCGGTGCCTCGAATGAAAGGTCGGACAGAATTTTTTCCATAATGGTGTACAAGCGGCGTGCACCGATGTTTTCTGTCTCCTGATTAGCTTCCTGTGCAAATTCGGCAATGGCTTCAAGCGCGTCGGAAGTGTAATCCACCTGCACCCCTTCTGTTGCCAGCAGTGCTTTATACTGGACGGTCAGGGCATTTTTAGGCTCGGTAAGAATGCGCAGAAACTCCTTCTGCCCTAAAGCTGTCAATTCTACCCGTAAGGGGAAGCGGCCCTGCAGTTCGGGGACCAGATCTGACGGCTTGCTGTAATGGAACGCACCGGCACCAATAAAAAGGATATGGTCGGTGTGAATGATGCCGTACTTTGTGTTTACAGCTGATCCTTCTACAATGGGCAACAGGTCGCGTTGCACGCCTTCGCGTGAAATATCGGCCGATTTGCCCCCTTGCTGGCTGCTGGCAATTTTATCAATCTCATCAAGGAAGATGATGCCGGTCTGCTCTGTGCGTTCACGAGCCAGCTCGATGACTTTTTCATGATCAATGAGGCGTTCGGCTTCTTCCTGCAAGAGTATTTCGTATGCTTCACGCACTTTCATACGGCGGCGTTTACGTTTTGCAGGAAACGCTTTGCTGAACATATCTTTGAACTGCGAGCCGATTTCTTCCATTCCGGGCATGGTCATAACGTCCATTTGCGGGCCGGCCTGGATTTCTACTTCCATTTCAACTTCGCGTTCTTCCAGCTTGCCTTGACGCCAGAGTGTGCGCAGCTTGTCGCGGGTGGAGTCTTTTTTAGGCTCTGTGGACTGCGGAGCATCAAACGAAGTAGTCACCTGCGGAGAGGGGGGGAGCAGCAGATCCAGCAGGCGTTCTTCAGCTCCTGCCTCTGCTTTGGTTTTTACCCGCTGGTTTTCTTCTTCGCGAACAAGATTCACGCTGATTTCCATCAAGTCACGAACCATGGATTCAACGTCGCGGCCTACGTAGCCGACTTCTGTAAATTTTGTTGCTTCTATTTTGAGGAAAGGAGAAGCGGAAAGTTTGGCCAGGCGTCTTGCAATCTCTGTCTTGCCGACGCCTGTGGGGCCCATCATGATGATGTTTTTGGGGGCAACTTCATCACGAATGGCCGGTTCAAGCTGCTGGCGACGCCAGCGGTTACGCAGTGCGACTGCGACCATGCGCTTCGCTTGTTCCTGTCCGACGATGTATTTATCCAACTCTGAGACTATTTCTCTGGGCGTAAGAACGCTCATGTTCACTCCTTATTCCATCCGCAGGGCGGTAAGTATGGCTTGGAACGCTGCTCCGGTCTTATTCGGGCGGCGGGGCGGAATCATATCAATATGATTGACCAAAGCCAACACTAAGCATCATGCGTGCTCTCGACAAGATGCCGCAGGCAGGAAAAAGAAAAGGGGAGCCGAAAGGCTCCCCCTTGTATTGTAACTGGTACCAACATTATTTGGAGTCTAATGTCAGAGTTCTGAAGAAGCGTTCACCGCGGCGATATATCTGCAACATTATTGCACCACGCTTTGCGGCATCTCCTTCAACCACTTCCTGAAGTTGGCCTATGGTATTTACGGGCTTCAGGTTTGCCGTCATGATGACATCTCCGGGGCGTAGTTCTGCCATGGCGGCAGGAGAGTTCCGCTCAATGCCGACAATCAGGAGACCCTGAGGAGAATCCAGCTGTAACCGGCCGGCTTCTTCCTTGGTCATCTGGCGTAATTGGAATCCCAGTTCGCCAGTGGCGTTTTCCTGTTTTTGCTGTGAGCTGCCTTGCTGTGCTGCTATTTCTTTGCCTCGTTCTCCAAGTGTAAGTGTGAAGGTGCGTTGCTTTCCGCCGCGGATGGCTATTACCTTTGCTTTTTCGCCGGGATTAATAGCCGCAATGGTTCGCAGCAAGTCTGAAGCGCCGGTAATATTCGTACTGTTTACTTTGATGATAATATCGCCGGGGCGAATGCCGGCCTTGTCAGCCGGTTCTCCGGTGAGCACATTGCCGATCAGGGCGCCTTTGGTGTTGCTGAGACCCAGCGCTTTGGCGGTGTTCTCGTCGATATCCTGAATCGTCACCCCTATCCAGCCGCGTGCAACACGCTTGTTGGTCTTCAGCTCCTCAATAACGCGTCTTGCAAGATTACTGGGAACAGCGAAACCGATCCCCTGACCACTTGCAATGATTGCAGTGTTGATGCCTATTACCTGCCCCTTGCTGTTAATCAGAGGCCCGCCGCTGTTGCCGGGGTTGATGGAAGCGTCAGTTTGGATAAAGTCATCAAATGGTCCGGAACGGATGTCGCGGCCAAGTGCACTGACAATACCGGCAGTAACGGAGTGGTCGAGGCCGAAGGGGTTGCCGATGGCCATAACCCATTCCCCAACCTGAATGTTGTCAGAGTTGCCGAAGCTGAGCGTGGCAAGCGGACGTCCGGCGTCGATTTTCAGCAGTGCAAGGTCGGTTTCTGCGTCTGTGCCGACTACGGTTGCTACAAAAGTATCGGGTTCGCCATCTTTGCTTTCTACATTAACGGAAACGACATCCGCACCAGCGATGACGTGGTTGTTTGTTACAATGTAACCATCAGATGAGATTATAAAACCCGACCCCAGAGAGCGTTGCTTGCGCGGGCGCTGGGGCTGGTTGAAAAAAGGCTCAAATTGGTTGAAAAAATCATCAAAAGGCAGCCCCTTGGGCCTGTTTTGAAAAAGCTCCCGCAATTGCTCGGGAATCTGAGACTGAACGTTTTTCTCAGTGTTGATGTTTACAACCGCAGAGCCTGTCTGCGCTGCCAGTTTTGTAAAGTCAGGCAGTTCGGCGGCTTGAGCCAGCGAAACTGTAAACATAATTATGGATGTCAGAACAGTCAGTTGCAAACGTTTTGCGATTCGTTCCATACGATTCTCCTTGTAAACTGTCGTTATCAGGTGCAGACGACAGTGGCAATGCACTAAATAATATAACGTTCTTCTTTATTGTAAACCTTTCAGGCAGTTGAAATTTTTGAACTCATCATCTTGCTACATTGTAGCATGAGTAAAATTATGAGGATAGCGTTATGATACATATCAAAGGATACCCCCCTATGGATGAACAGACAGCTGATTTTTTAGCTAAAGCTGCTCAGACTGCAGCAGCGGGCGGGGGGAACCGTCTGGCTGAGATGGCACTTACAGATATTCGTAGCGATTATGAGTTGCGCCTTACTGCCGATGCAGCACAGGCGCCGGAAATGGCGGCAATCAGAGAATATGCCGTTTCGGTTGCCGGTCGTAAGGTCACGCTGCGATTATATGATCCGACAGGTAAAACCGGTATGCCCGTTATTTTGTTTATGCATGGAGGGGGCTTTGTAAAAGGCAGTCTGGAATCACACGATTGTTTTTGCAGAGGGCTTGCAAAAGAAAGTGGTCTGCCGGTTGTGGCTGTTGATTACAGACTGGCTCCTGAGGTGCGTTATCCGGGAGCAATGCAGGACTGTATAGCCGCTTTGGAGTGGCTGACTGACGGCGCTGAGCTGGACTTTATTGACAGTAGCAGGGTGATAGTGGCCGGAGACAGTGCGGGTGGACAACTGGCAGCTGCACTTGCTCTGTATGCTCGTGATAAGCGAATTTGCAATGTATGTGGTCAGATTCTGTTTTACCCTTGCTTGGATATGATGTGCTCGGGGCCTTCGCATACTCAGTGTGCAACGGGGTGTGGCCTGACGGAAGAGGCTGTGATTTGGTACTATGACCAGTATCTTCCTGAAGGGGCGGATAAAGCGAATCCGGAATTATCACCTGTCTATGCTGCAAATCTTGGCGGAGTGGCTCCTGCCGGAATTTTTAATGCTGTTTTTGATCCTGTGCGATCGGACGGGGAACTATATGCAACTGCTTTGAAAGAAGCGGGAAATGACGTTGAGCTTCATTTGTTTCCGACAGTGCACGGCTTTGCCAGCATGTATGTGCAGTTTGCGCAGGGGAAAAATGCTCTGGTAAAGGCCGGAGCATTTGCAAGAAGGGTAACCGGAATTTTTTGAGGCGTAAAAAAGGGGGCTTATAATCCCCCTTTTGAATATCAGAATGAGAGGTAAGCTATGCTTACTTCTTTTTCAGTGCGTTCTGAAGAGCCTGTCCAAGCGTGCCGAACCCGCCGGATGCTTTAGGCTGAGCGCGGTAAGCAGAAGGTACTTCTACTTCTTCCTGCTCCATGTTGTCCTTGGTGGTCAGGGTTATTTTGCGTTCTGCAGGATTTACTTCCAGCACTGCAAGAGTCACGGTGTCACCGGGTTTGCAGTTGGCAAGGCCGGATTTGGGAGCTGCGCTGATGCGGGACTGGGGCAGCAGGCCGGTAACGCCGGGAGCAATGTTCACGAACACGCCGAATTTAGCGCATTTTTCCACTTTGCCGGTTACTTCTGTGCCGGGGGCAAATGTTTCAGCAACGTTTTCCCACGGGTCGCCTTCGGCTTCGCGCAGGCTTAAGCTGATGCGGCGCTTGGAAGCGTCGATGTCTTTGATCTTTACAGAAACTTTATCGCCTGCAGTCACAACGTCTTCAGCGTTCATGATGCGCTTGGTCCATGACATTTCGCTGATATGAACCAGACCTTCAATGCCGGGGAGTACTTCTACAAAAGCACCGAAGGGGGTGCAGCGTACCACTTTACCTTCTACAACACTGCCGGCAGCAAGGCGGTCCGCAATGGTGTTCCAGGGGTCTTCCATTACCTGCTTTACCGAAAGAGCGATGCGCAGGCCTTTTTCAGTAGTGTCGATCTTCAGCACTTTTGCACGCAGTGCGTCACCCTGCGATACGGCTTCATCAGCACTCTGAACGCGTGCCCAGCCCAGCTCGGAAATGTGGATAAGACCTTCCACGCCGGGAGCCAGTTCTGCAAAAGCACCGAAGTTTGTCAGGCGGGTAACGCGAACGTCAACCACATCGCCTTCGTTCAGAGTTTTCATGAACTCGTTACGGCTTTCTTCCTGCTGTGCTTCAAGCAGTGTTCTGCGGGAAACGACCACGTTACGGCCATTGTTTTCGCAACGGGTAATCATGAACTGCAAGGTCTGGCCGACGTATTCTTCCGGATTTTCGACAAACCTGTTGTCAATCTGGCTGACGGGGCAGAATGCACGGCGGTGCATTACTTCTACGTTAAAGCCGCCTTTGCACTGGCCGGCAACTTTGCCCTCTACGGGAATTGCATTCTCAAATGCTTCCGCAAGAGCCAGTGCGCTGCCTGCGCTTCCGGCAGAACGGGAAAGACGTACTTCACCGTGTGCAATGGCGATAACGTAAAGATCCAGCTCGTCTCCTACGGCACAGGTCATATTGCCTTCAGCGTCTTTCATTTCGTCGGCTTCAACAATGCCGTCAACTTTGGAGCCGGTAGCAATAAACACGCTGGAATCGTCTATTGCGACGATTGTGCCTTTTACCTTTTCGCCGACTCGCAGAGTGGAGCCTTCTTCAGGGGTGTATTGGTCGAGCAGGTCTTCAAAATTTTCTACGCCTGCCTGGCTTTGTTCGTCAGTCATGGGGGTTTGCCTCCTAAAAAATACGCGTTCACGCGTTCGCAAACGGGGATATACTCCGACAGTTCGCCTGACGCAAGGTGAATCATGTTGCATCCGGCTTCTTGTCATGGCAAATAAGCATCTTCATACATGCGACGACAAATAGGAGGTCGATATGCAAACTGCAAAGGCAAGACACATTCTTGTTGAAACCGAAGAAGCCTGCAACGAACTGAAAAAGCGCATCGAAGCCGGTGAAGCTTTTGCCGATATAGCCCGCGAACACTCCCGCTGCCCTTCCGGCCGCAGAGGCGGTGACCTTGGTCAGTTCCGTCAGGGCCAGATGGTACCGGAATTTGACGAAGTCGTTTTCCGTGATGCCCTGAACGTTGTGCACGGTCCTGTGCGTACCCAGTTCGGCTACCACCTGTTGGAAATCACCGAACGTTCCGAGTAGTCTTTTTTATACTTCTCGACGTTTTCAAGGCACCTTCGGGTGCCTTTTTTTATTCCTCCGGCTGAAATTATTCCTGTTTTTGTTTATTTTCATTCACTTGGCCTTTTTTCTGGTGTACTAATGAAAGTACGAATCTTTCTACCGTGTTCAGGAGGGAAAAGGCCATGCCTAATCTAAAAATATGGAAAAATGCGGAGCTTCAGCGGATAAAGTCTGAAAGCGACCGGATGTTTGACCGGTTGTGTACAGAGTTTGGTCTGCCTTCAGTATGTAAGCCTTTTATGGAGCCTGCAGTGCAGATGGTTGAAAACGATGACATGGTTATCGTTGACGTTCGGATTTCTGATGTTAAGCCGGAAGAGGTAGAAGTTTACGTTTCCAACGAAATGCTGACGTTACGGTATGAAAGGAATGATTTATGTGCCTGTTCCAGCCAGCGAAGCATTTATGAGACAAAATTTCGCCTGCCGTGCAAAGTACGTACAGAAGAAGTTGAAGCAGAGCAGGATGCCGACGTAGTCAGAGTACGGATGCCTAAATGCAAGCGCGCCGAGTCGCGGCGTATCCCCGTAAAGGTCAAGCAAACCGGCGAGTAATGGAGAACGATATGAGCAGCAAACAGAATCCTGTAGTTCCTGTTGAACAGTTGCGGTGGACTTTGAATCCTGATGCTCTTCCTTTTAACTCTACCGATGAATTAGAAGAGCAGGAAAAAATTATCGGTCAGCGCCGGGGTGTGGATGCTTTTCGTATGGGGATGGGGATTGATGCAAAAGGCTACAATATATTTGTAACCGGTGCAGCCGGAGTCGGAAAGCTTGCCATGGTAAAGCGTCTGCTGAAAAGCCATACAACAGATGAAAAAACTCCGGATGACCTGTGCTACGTAAATAACTTTGATAATTCCGATGAACCTTACTTACTCCGTTTTCCGGCCGGAAACGGAAGAAAGTTTAAAGAGGCTGTGCAGCAGTTTCTTGAAGATGTGAAACGTGAACTACCTCAATTGTTTGAGAGTCAGGAGTATATCAACAGTAAAAACGAAATCATTGAAGCACATGATAAGAAGACTCGTGATTTCTTTAAAAATCTTGAGGCGCGTGTGCGTGATGCCGGTTTTGTCCTTGTTAATATGCAGATGGGGCAGGTGCAGCGGCCTGATATTGTTCCGTTGGTGGACGGCGAGCCGGTTCATTTGATGAAGCTGGAAGAGCTGGTTGATAAGGGCCGGTTTCCTCAGGAAGAGTTTGATGCATTGAAAGTGAAATATAAGGAACTAAAAGAAGAAATCGATACGATTTTTCTTGAAGTGCGTCATCTGCAGAAAGAGGTGAAAAAGAAGAGCGAAGAAGTGGATAAGCTGATGTTCAGCAACTCCGCTGCAGAGCTGGCTCAGCCTTTGTATGACCAGTTTAAAGATGAAAAAGTGCAAAAGCATCTGGATAGTATGCTGCACGACATGGCGGAAAATCTGGACTCGATACGTATGATCGGTCAGACCCCGCAGGGTATGCCGGGCATGCCCATGATGCCGATTCCCGCCGAGCCTATTCTGCATCCGTATCAGGTAAACCTGATTGTGGATAACGCGGAAAGAAAGGGACGTCCTGTCATAGTCGAATCTTATCCCACATACCGTAACCTTTTTGGTGGTATTGACAGGGTGATGGATCGCGGCGGGGTGTGGCGCACTGATTTTACCAAGATTATGTCCGGTTCGTTTATTAAGGCTAATGGCGGCTATCTGGTACTTAACCTGATGGATGCCATAATGGAGCCGGGGGTGTGGCAAACTCTGAAGCGGGCACTAAAAAATGCCGAGACTGAAATTCAGACTTTTGACCCGTGGTATTTTGTAACCACTTCCGGATTGAAGCCGGAACCTATTAAAATGGAAGTGAAAGTCGTTGTTCTGGCTACCCCGCAGCTTTATCACATGTTGCGGCACTATGATCAGGATATGACCAAGGTTTTCAAGATACGCGCGGACTTTGACTCCAGCATGATACGGGATGAAGAAGCCATAGTAGAAATCGCCAAGCTGATGAAGACGTTTGGCAGGGCACAGGGGCTGCTTCCTTTTGATAAGACTGCTGTAGCCCAGCTGATGGAAGAAGGTGTGCGTTATGCAGGAAGGCAGGAGAAAATATCTACGGCCTTTCCTGTGTTACGAGACATTATGGAAGAATCCAGTCATGTAGCCAGACTTGCAGAATCTGCCCGTGTGCAGGCAAAGCATGTGAACGAAGCTATTAAGGCTCGTATTGATCGGGCAAGCCTGATGGAAGAAAAGCTTCAGGAGATGATTGATCGCGGCAGTGTCTTTATTGATACGGATGGCGCCGTTGTAGGTCAGGTGAACGGGCTGGCTGTGTATTCCTTTGGCGACTATATGTTTGGCAAACCTTCGCGCATTACCGCCAACACAGCGATGGGCAGAGAAGGTATTATTAATATTGAACGTGAGTCTGACCTTTCCGGCGCGATTCATAATAAAGGGATGCTGATTCTTGCCGGTTTCTTACGGCAGAAATTTGCTCAGGATAAGCCTTTGACGTTGGCAGCTTCTATTGCTTTTGAGCAGTCGTATGGCGGTGTTGACGGAGATTCTGCTTCTTCGACGGAATTATACGCGTTGTTTTCCAGCCTGAGCGGGGTTCCCATTAAACAAGGAATTGCTGTTACAGGTTCTGTTAACCAGCGTGGTGAAGTGCAGCCCATCGGAGGGGTAAACGAGAAGATTGAGGGCTTTTTCTCTTGCTGCGAAAAGAAGGGCCTTACTGGAACACAAGGGGTTATGATTCCCAAAGCAAATGTGAAGGACCTGATGCTGCGGGAACATATAGTGGATGCTGTGAAAAACGGTAAGTTTTCAATATGGGCTGTAGACCATATTGATCAAGGCATTGAGGTGCTTACAGGTGTTTCTGCGGGCTTGCGGGGTAAAAACGGTAGCTACCCGAAGGGGTCAATCTACCAGCTTGTAGACGACAGGCTCAATGAACTTGCACAAGGGCTGAAAGCGTTTGGTGAAAAAAATGACGCAAAGAAGAAGCCTGCAAAAAAAGCAGGTTCGGGTAAAAAGCCCACTGCAGAGTAATGCATACGGCCCCTGACGGGGCCGTTTTTATGAAGAATGCTGTGAATATAGAAAACAGAAATTCTTTAATTCACAATGAGGTATGCCGGAAGCCGGAACCTGATGGAGATCTAAGAAAAGGCGTGTATAGCTGGCTAAGTATGAAGATCTGATCGGACGTTATTTTGTTCACAATGTGGTAACTGTTTAACTGCACAGCGTTGCATGAGCGTTGCTTTTTGTTATGCTCCCTCAGCCTACCTTATCTTTTACAGGAGAAGCGTTATGGTTGCACCACGAGAAGGAGCTGTGAAGCTGGCTGTTGTTTTACAGATGCCTGACGGGAAACGCGTTGAGATAGAGGCTGCGGAGGGAGGAAGCCTTTATGTTGATGTAGAGCAGGACTGTATGTGTAAAGAAAACTATAGTGTCCCTTGGTCCGATCTTTCTTCAGAGTATAAGCAAATGGCGGGTAAACTGATTGACGAAGTGGCCAGACGGGCTTGTTTTTTTGAGAAAAATCCCAAGTAAACTTTCTTTACAGGTTTAGACAGTACAGGGGGACGCAACACGTTGCGTCCCCCTGTACTGTTTACGTCTTACATGGAATTACTTCTGACAGGCAGTAACCGCCAGGGCAGATAGTATTTTTTTTCTGCGGCAGCGTTGTCTATAATATATCTGACGTTTTTGTGTTTAAATATTACAGGTTCTTTAAGCACATGTTTGTCAAACGTAACAATTGATACTGCAGGATCATGCTGTGTAACCGCATTCAAAGTAGCCTGAGTGAGACTATACCTTCCCCATATTATCCAGCATATTGCCAGAATCAGTATTGGTGAACCGATTACTCCTGAAATTGCCAGTAAGTCTCTGTTTTTTTTGAAGCGCATTATGAAAATCTGCAGCAGCAGCACGGTAATGCCCAGCAGCAGAAAAAAGCCATCAAATAAATAGTATATTTCTTTGAACCCCATGGTTGTCTCTCCGGCTGTTAAGGTATCGTCAGTCATGAATCAGCATGTGTAGCTGTTTAAAAAACAGCAAGTAGACATAGCTTAGAGGTCTTGAAAGGGCAATGGCGTACGTGGGCTGTTATATCGACTTCGTCAGGTCTACCTGAAGGGAGCTGGACCGCACGCTCTGTAGATAACAACGTGGTGGGCTAGGGGATTTGGCATCTGTGCACGCATGTAGCTCTGACGACGCCAATATGTATTATGGGATAGCGGCATCCATGGCATAGGCACGGATGCCGCTTAATTTTAAAGCGGGCGGTAAAACAAAGTTTGTAGTTTAGTTTGCCAGCATCGTCCTGCTTATGATTTCATCTTGAACTTCTTTGCATAGCTCAACAAAAAAGGCGCTGTATCCGGCAGCGCGTATAATAAGATCTCGATATTTGCTGTGCAGCCAGCAGGGTTTCGTTATCTATGTAGTTAAACTGCATCTGGGCATTGCCCACTATCGAAGCCGTGCGCAATAGTGCAATAAGACCGGCTTCGCCTTGCGGTGTTTCCAGCGAGCCGTGAAGCAGCTTAAAGTTATGTGACATGCCCAGACTCATAGATTCGACATTAATTTTCGCTACTGATTTTATGATGGCAGTAGGACCTTTGGTATCAGCACCTTGCGAAGGGCTCTTTCCGTCTGAAAGCGGTTGTCCGGAGAAGCGCCCGTCAGGAGTTGCTGCAATCATTTAGCCAAGAGGCGTGTTGAAAGACTGCGAAAGCGTTCCGTGGATCATTCGAGCGTAGAGTGTTTTTTGCCGGTTCATTGCTTTTTCAGTGTAGTCCACAATGTCTTTAGCAAGGTAGTCGGCATAGTCGTCATCGTTTCCGTACTTCGGTGCTTTCAGACAGTCTTTCCGAGTTTGCTCATGTCCTGCCCAGTTGGCATCAATCGCCTTTTTAATTTCGGTCAGGGAGTTTTTTTATCAAAAACAAGCTGCTTAATGGCAGACATGCTGTCTGTATAGGTGCCGAGTCCGGCACAGATAGTTCCGGGGCCATCGTAAAGAACGGCTCCACCGTCAGTAACGTCTTTGCCGCTTTGCATGCATCCATCTACAAATAGAGACATGTAGGGATTGGGAGCCATATCGCGAACCAGCTTCTGGTTGATGACAGTTCCCTTTGCAGTCATTTCTATAATGTAATCAATTTGTTTTTTTACAGCGGCTTCGAATTCTTCATAAGTTCGTAGCTCTTCAATATCGCCGGTGTCTACACCAACATTTTGCTCATCATATGAATTGAGTATGCCGCGGTTGAAAACCAGTTCGATGGCAACGGGCCACTGGGTAAAGCCGCCTGCGGTCCATTGGTGAATACGGCCTGATTTTTGTGGTTCCACACATCCCATCAGGCAATAATCGCGTGCATCCTCAAAATCGAAGCCTTTGCGAAGCATGATTTTTATATGAGCATCGTCAAAGTGGCACGCAGGCATCCCGCTGCCAGCTTTAATAACTTCTGCAATTTTTGCAGATAGATGTCCGGTGACTGGTTGTGAATCCGGCATGAGAGTGAAGGTTGGTAAACGCCCACGGCACGTACGGCATCCATAATCAGATAGGTCAGGTCTTTGGTTGCATCTCCGCCGTGCCTTTTTTGACCACCTACGCATATATTGATGAACGGCATATAACCGGCAAAGTATTTGGCAGTCGCGCCGGGGGTATACCAGATCATTTCCGAGCAGTTAATGATGAAGCAGCTCATCAGTTCAAATGCTTGCTCAGTTGTCAGAGAACCGGATTTAATATCGGACTGGTAGCAGGGAAAGACGTATTGGTCGAAACGGCCAAGAGAGGTGCTGCACTGGTTTTCTTCCAGCAGAAAAAGAGACTGAATCGTCCATATCGCCTGTAATGCTTAATGGAATGTCTGTGGCGGATTGGCGGGAACGCGGGCATTGACATCAGCGATTGCAAGTAATTCTTTTTGTCGTTCTGGATTTTGCTCTGCTTCAGCAAGTTCTTTTGCGTATGCAGACAGGCGATCGGCATATATCAATATGCCATTACAGGTTTCAATTGCAGCCTGATAGAACCAGATTTTTTTTTGGTTTTCTTCTATATCAGGAGACAACCGGGCAAGGCATAGCTCCGCTCCGGCTTTTATTCCGTTAATACCTTTAGTAAACAGAATGATATCATATCCGGGACTGGTATCTCCGCCGCCACTTGTGTGGTGATAGGAAAGGTCGCTTATGCATGCTTCTGCCGAGAATTCCCATAACCCCTCTTCCCGGAATGCCTGCTCACTGGCTTCATCAAGTGACTTGTCTTCCCAGAATGGAAATATTTCATTCCGAAGAGTTCTCTTGTCTTCTTCAGTTATTTCATAAGGGTCCTGAGGCCGTGTGCCGAGGGTCTCAAGCTCGTCACGGCTTTCGGCAATATGGGGTAGTTCAGGCCGATTTGGTATGGCCGGATGCAGTTCTTCTATACTCTTTGGCGTTGTAGACAAGGCTGGCAAACAGATGGCGTTGAGATTTCAGCTGAAGAAGGTATTCAGGGTGCCATTGGACGCCTACGAAAAAAGGATGTTGCTCATCCATGATGGCCTGAGGAACACCAGCCTCGTCCATTGCTGAAACGCTAAGGTTTATCCCCAGCTTGTCTACCGCCTGCCGATGCAGCGCGTTTACCATGATGGTAGGGGAAGTAAAAAAACACTGAAGCTTTGACCCGTTGCAGATATGAACCTTTTTGTGGGGCAATACAGTGTTCGGGTGGCGGACGTCCTCGTAAAAATCGACAATTGATTGATGCAGCGTGCCTCCCCTGACGACATTTAGCAGTTGCATTCCCCGGCAGATTCCAAGCACGGGCAGGCCTTGCTTTATTGCCTGTTGAATGAGAGCCGTTTCAAGCGAGTCTCTTTGTCTGTCGTGCTGCGGTCGCTGCTTAAGGCTGAATACACGACGTAACAGTAAAAGTAGTATGGCTACGCATGCGCTTTTGAGTTTGTAGACCCAGAATGTTGCCAACGATGTTTCAATCTGTCTTTCCTCTTCAAGCTTCTCCTGTCCGTACAATTCGGGGAACACGTCAGCTCCGCCGCTGACAACCAGTCCGTCTGCGAGGTGCAAATCCGGCGGGTTTGAAGGACTTGCCCGCAACGCTTTGCCACCGGCCAGCAAAATGCCCAGCTTAATACACAGCCATGATGCTGTTCCTCCGTTATCCGGCGTTGTGACAACAATCAGCGGTTTTCTCATGACGCAATCCAGTCTGAAAGTTCTTGCAGTATGGATCCGATGCTCGGAGGCGTTGCAAGATACGCATCACAAACTTTACGCAACTCGGTTTTGTCCGCTGCCAGTTGTTCAACGTTCACCCATCTGTTCCACTCCAGAGCCATGCTCCATGATGGTTCGTCTATTCTGCAGTCCGGCATTCTGAAGTGAAATGTCGGGCGCGGCTTAACAAGGTGAGGCTCCTCAACCTTGCTTATCACCCGGTCATAATCAAGGTGAGCAAACAGACATGTCATATCCAGCGGCCTGTTTCTTGTCGGGTTATACTGCAGGTAATCGTCGATCAACTGCCTAAGGTCGGGGGTGTAATCTGCTTTCAGCACTTTTCGTATATATGCTTCGGGGAAAGAATCAATAAAAGGGGAAAGCCTGCGTGAGATATCAATATCCATTTCAAGCTCAAGCCAGTGCTGAAGAACAAAAAAGGCTCTCATGTGGTCAAGTATAACCGCAGGCTCAAAGCTTGGGAGCTCCGGATTGAACTGCATGGCAAAAGCATACAGTAGAGAGTCTCGGGTTCCTCTGGCTGCTCTTCTTCTGAGTATGCTTTCAAGGCAGCTTAGCTCTTGCAACTCCGTTAACGGGACTGGCGGCATTACCAGTTCAAAGGGAACTGCCAGCGAGGCAATTTTTAGCAATAACGAGTCCAGAGAGTTCAAGGTTTCAATATCAAGATCAAATCCCAGCTCTGACAAAAGGTCTTTGTATTTTTCACTTTTCAGTTGAGAAGCATCTACTTCAAGTGTGAAATCGCCGAAGCGGGTGTTTGAAACTTTGTAAATGTAGTTGCTCTGACGTTCGGCCTTTCCTCCAAAAATGTCTGCTACATCCTGTGCCACATCCAGCAGCTGGACTCCTGTAAACTCCAGTTCAAAGCCCACTTTTCGTATTTCTCCGGCTGCGTTGTGCATTATGGGCGGCATGGCAAATCTAACTCTGTCCGGCATGTGAACTCCTGTTTTCATACTATTCGCTTTGGCTGTCTTTGAATGTAGGCATTGTTTCGGGGTAGGCAACCATATAACAATGTAGCGTAAAATGAAGTAAGTGGTTGTTGACCTGACGTTATACGCATTGTATGGGGGTGAAAAAAATAAAATTTGTAACACTGGCTTTAAAAGGCTGCTGAAGTCCGGAGGTTTCATGCGAAAACTGCTTGTTCTCGGAATGCTTGTTCTGTCTCTGACTATGCTGTGTTCTCCGGCTCATGCGGGAATCTTCCCTGACGTGGTTGATGCCACTGGTCAGCCCCTTACTTCCTCAACACCTGTTACAAAAGTTGTCTGTTCCGGCTCCGGGTGCTTACGGCTTTTGACATACATTGAAGCAGAAAGTCTGGCCGTTGCAGTTGACGACATGGAAGTTAAAAGAGCCAAATTTGACACACGTCCTTATGCTCTGGCTCATCCCGAGTTTAAAAAATTACCTATCTTCGGTGAGTTCAGGGGGCATGATAACCCGGAATTGATACTCTCGCTTGAGCCCCAACCTGAAGTTATCTTTAAAACATACACCAGCAGTATGGGGTACGATCCCAAAGAATTACAGCTTAAAACCGGCATTCCCGTTATCGTTCTGGATTATGGCGATCTGGGTGAGAATAGGCAGGCTTTATTCCATAGTTTAAGGGTGATGGGGCGCGTGACAGGCAAAAGTCAGCGTGCAGAAGAGGTCATAGCGTTTTTTGAATCTGCGATTGCTGATTTACATAAGCGCACGGCGCATGTTGCCCCCTCTGAGCAACAGTCTGTTTTTGTAGGCGGTATTGCTTTTAAAGGGCCGCATGGGTTTCAATCCACAGAACCCGGGTACCCGCCGTTTGAGTTTGTAAACGCAAAAAATCTGGCTGTTCAGGACTCAGCAGGAAAATGTTTGAAGCATTCTGATGTAGCAAAAGAGAAGATCGTTGAGTGGGATCCTGATTGCTTGTTTGTAGACTTATCCACCTTGCGCCTTGGTGACAAGGCCAACGGTGTAGCAGAGTTAAAAAGTGATCCGGCCTATCAGACTCTGAATGCAGTAAAAGCCGGTAATGTACATGGCCTGTTACCTTATAACTGGTACACACAGAACTTCGGCTCAATACTTGCCAATGCCTACTTTGTAGGAAAAGTATTGTATCCTGCTTTGTTCAGCGATGTTAACCCTGCGGAAAAGGCAGATGAAATTTATACGTTTCTGGTGGGCAGGCCGGTTTTTGAAAAACTGAATAACTCTTTTGACAACCTTGCATTTCAGCCTGTTCCGGTAAACTGATATGCATTTTAACGATGGTGTAGTGCCGGAAGCGTACCGAAAATATACGGCCACGCGGGTATTTTTTATTCTGCTGCTTGGTCTCTGTCTTGCCGTTGCGCTTGTTATTTCTGTCAGTCTGGGTGCAGCGAATATTGCTCTGCGCGATGTTCTTGGTAGTCTGCTTGGATTTTCCGTACCCCCGCGGGTGGATGCTATCATCTGGAATATCCGGCTTCCTCAGGCGCTGGCCGCTGTCGTGTCTGGTGCAGGGCTGGCTGTTGCAGGGGCCGCCATGCAGTCTATATTACGAAACCCCCTTGGCTCACCTTTTACTCTGGGTATATCGCACGCCGCTGCATTTGGGGCTGCACTGTCAGTGATGGTTCTGGGCGGGGGCATGATGACATCAACCTCCGTTGGAGCCGTAACGATTACTTCCCCCTTTCTTACCACTGGAACCGCTTTTGGTTTCAGCCTGCTGGCTGCATTTGTTATTATCGGTATATCCCGCATGCGCGGGGCAACGCCCGAGGTTATGGTTTTAACCGGTGTCGCTTTGGGGGCATTGTTTTCTGCAGGAACGATGTTTTTGCAATTTTTTGCAGATGACGTTCAGCTTGCGGCCATAGTTTTCTGGAGTTTCGGGGATACCGCACGGGCCTCATGGAATGAGCTAGGGCTGCTTTGTGCAGTAACTGCTTGCTGTGTCGTTTTTTTTATGACGCAAAGCTGGAACTATAATGCCATTGATACGGGCGACGAGACAGCCATGGGGCTGGGAGTCCGCGTGTCCCGTGTGCGCGTTATGGGTATGCTGGCTGCGAGTCTTCTTACTGCCGTCATAATTTCGTTTTTAGGCATCATCGGCTTTGTCGGTCTTGTTGTGCCTCATATGGTTCGTCGCATCATCGGGGGAGACAATCGTTTTCTGTTGCCGGCTTCTGTCGTTGGCGGAGCTCTGCTTTTGCTTGTCTCAGATACCGCCGCCCGTCTGGTTCTGGCTCCACATGTTCTTCCTGTCTCAGTGCTTACTGCCTTTATGGGGGCTCCCGCATTTCTTTGGCTGATAGTGAAAGGGTATAAACGTTAGCGAGGAAAGTATGACATTAGATGTCCAGAAACTGGGCTTTTCTTACAACGAACGTCAGGTGTTACATGATGTCGGCTTTCATATTCATGCCGGCGAGCTTGTGGCCATTCTGGGTCCGAACGGGGTCGGAAAGACTACGTTGCTCAAATGTCTGAATGCCATACATAAGCCCTCCGGTGGGGCTGTGATGGTTGAACGTCGCAACTTACTGACTATGACCCCTCATGAAATAGCTCTGAAGGTGGGGTATGTTGCCCAGCGTTCGGAAACGGCAAGAATGACTGTTTTTGATGCAGTACTGATGGGCCGTAAACCGCACATCAGATGGAATGCTTCTGAGCGTGACCTGACGATTACAGATACTGCAATCAGACGTCTCGGCCTTGAGGGGCTGGCGTTACGCTATGTGGATCAGCTTAGCGGAGGGGAGTTGCAGAAAGTGTGCATTGCCCGTGCCATGGTGCAGGAGCCGCAACTGCTTCTTCTGGACGAACCGACCAGTTCGCTGGATATGCGGAGCCAGATTGAAATAATGAAGATGCTGAGACATGTCATTGACGGCCATGGGATTGCTGCTGTCATGACTATGCACGATCTGAATACGGCACTGAGGTATGCGGACAGGGCGCTGTTTGTGAAAGGCGGAACTGTTTTTGCCGAAGTTGCTGTTGCTGATGTGTGTTCTGACGTTATCGAGGCTGTCTACGGAGTTTCTGTAACAGTCCATAACCTCGGCGGGGTGCCAACTGTCGTTCCTGCTGCATAAGGAGAGCAAAATGTCTTGTTTAATTCCCGGAGAAGTGCTGGATCAAGTCATTTCATTTCACGGGCATAGCTGCCCCGGCTTGAGCATCGGTGTTCGTGCTGCCGAGCTGGCGATACAGAAGCTGGGAGAGCCCGCTGACATTGATATGGTAGCAGTGGTTGAAACTGATATGTGCGGTGTGGATGCTATTCAGTTTCTGACAGGTTGCACCCTGGGTAAAGGCAATCTGATTCATCGTGATTATGGGAAAATGGCTTTTTGTTTTTACGACCGGATATCTGGCAACGGGTTTCGCGCTTTGCTTAAGCCCAACATGCGGGAGATTAACAGAGCAGCAATGACTCGTCTGATGAAAAGGCAGGCAGAGGGCGTAATTACAGAAGGCGAAGCGGAGACGCTTAAAAGGTTGCGTAATGAAATTCAGGATGCGTATTACGCTATGCCTCTGGATGAAATGTTTATTGTCTCAGAATGGTCTATGCCGCCCAGAAAAGCGGTTATTCTGGAAAGTCTGCAATGTGAATGTTGCGGGGAATATTCCATGGAGTCCCGTACAAGACGTTTCTCCGGTAAGGTGCTGTGCATTCCATGCTTTATGAAAGTTGAACAAAAAATGTAGCAGTACTTTCATATCAGCATTGTGCTTGTTTGCATAAATTATGTTAGTTTTGTGCATGCTCAGGCGCGTAAAGATTATTGAGAATTTGTTTCAACTGTCATAGAGTTGTTTTGAGCAGTTTGGGGGCGCCGCATGCATGCCGCATGCGGCTTATGGTTATTTTTTCTTCGGAGATGAGTATGCTTAAGCATATGTCCATTGCAGCCAAGCTGGGGCTTGGTTTCGGGGTGATGCTACTGTTGACTGGGGCTGTCGCGTTCATGGGATTTTCCAGCCAGAAAGTGCTTGTTTCAGAATCAGATACCACAAGCGCCGTACATACGGGTATGGAGAATATGCAACGCTCACGTTTGAGCGTTCTTTACTACATGCTCAATGCTGATGAAGCTTCAGTGCAGGCGTTTTCTGATCTCGGGCTTAAAATGAAGGAGACGCTCGGGGGACTGCAACGTACAACTAAAGATGTTGAAGAACAGAAGCGGTATGGAGAACTGACAAATCAATATGAAGCTTACGCGCAGGCTTTTGCACAGTATGTTTTGGCACAGCAAGCCTATGAGAGCGAGCTGAAAAGAGTAGTGGCGGTTGCAGAGTCTCTGGAACAGGACATAGAAAAGTTTGAAAGTTTGCTTGTTGAAGGTGCCCAGACGGGAACTTCTACTGCGGTTCAGTATGATACTCTGCGCAAGCTTCAGCTGCAGAAAGATATTTATGCTGGCTTTCTGCTTTCCCGAATTTCGGTTTTGTACTTCCTGAACGACAATGATCCTCAGCGATTGCAGCATGTTTATGCGCAGCTTGATTCTGTACTTTCTTTAGTAAACAAGCTTGTTCCGCTGGCAGAGAATGCTGAAGAGCGACAAAGCTTTCGTGCCCTTTCTGAAAAGGTGCAAAGCTATGGAAAGGGTGTAGAGATATTTGAAGAAGTCAGTTTGCGGCAGGCTGAGATTGCAAAGAATATGGTTGCCAGATCTGACGCGATAACTGCTCTTGTGGAACAGGCGTTAAAAGAGCAGCAGCAGGATATGCAGGAGCAGGTTGAAAGTGCCTCTCTGTTGACTGCGGCAATGACGGGGCTGGCTTTGATTGTCGGTCTGATGTTCGCTTATGTCATTACACGCTCAATTCGGGTTGGTTTATCAAAAGCAATTGCCGTTGCTGATGCCGTTGCTGTTGGCGATGATGATGTAAAGATCGATGCAGGCGGTAAAGATGAAATCGGGCAGTTGCTGAACGCAATGCAGCGGATGCTGGCTGCGCAACGTGATGTGGTAAGTATTGCCCGTCACCTTGCTATCGGTCAGCTTGATGTCACTGTTACTCCTCGTTCCGAGAACGATGCGCTTATGCTTTCTCTTAGAGAAATGGTAACTGCAGAGCATAAAGTCGCAGCCATTGCAGATTCCCTTGCAGGCGGCGACCTGCGGGTTAGCCTTGAGCCTCGATCTGCTGAAGACAGATTGTTCAAGTCGCTTGGCACTATGGTTTCGCGTTTTAGTGAAGTTGTCAGCGAAGTGCAGCTTAGTGCCGAGAATGTTTCTACTGGCAGCGAAGAGCTGAACGCAACGGCTGAGGCTCTTTCACAAGGCTCCACGGAGCAGGCAGCTTCTGTCGAACAGTGCTCTTCTTCTACAGAAGAAATGGCTTCCCGCATTGCGCAGAACGCGGAAAATGCAAAAACGACAGAAAGCATTGCCGCAAGCGCCGCACGCGACGCCCGTGAATCCGGTAAGGCTGTGTCGGAAACTGTTCTTGCTATGCGCGAGATTGCTAATAAAATATCTATCATTGAAGAAATTGCAAGGCAGACAAACCTGCTGGCTCTTAACGCCGCTATCGAGGCCGCGCGTGCAGGGGAGCAAGGTAAGGGGTTTGCCGTTGTCGCATCGGAAGTGAGAAAGCTTGCCGAGCGGAGTCAGGCGGCAGCGGCCGAGATTAACGAGCTTTCAGCTTCAAGCATGGGAGTGACAGAGCGCGCAGGTGAACTACTTGGTTCTCTTGTACCGGCTATTGAGAAAACATCTGACCTTGTACAGGAAATTGCCGCAGCAAGTATTGAGCAACGAGCTGGAGCAGAGCAGGTGAATTCTGCTTTGCATCAGCTTGATCAGGTTGTCCAGCAGAACGCAGCAGCTTCCGAGGAGGTTGCTTCCACCTCTGAAGAGCTGGCTGCGCAAGCCAGCCAGTTGCAACAAGCGGTAGCTTTCTTTCAGCTGAAAGCAACAAGAGTTAAACCTTCTCAACAGACTGTGCCCCAACGATCACTTGAAAGTGCGGTGTATGAACCTTCCCGTTCTGAAGTGAAGCCGGTAAAGCTGCGCTTTAATCTGGAGGATAAATCTGATGATGGCGATCAGGACTTTGAACGCTATTAATTAAGATACGGTAGAGAATGACAGGGCAGCGGCATAATGTCGTTGCCCTTTTTTGTTCTTGAAACGGTAACGGGCTGGTTTGTGGATCGGAGGCTTTGGTCCATGGGCTGAATTCCTCTGTTTTGCGGTGTCGTGCCATCGTTTTTTCCGGAGTAATTGTATGGCAGGATAATTGGAAAAACTGGGGGCAAAAAGATTCCAATGGGATGGGGCTGGATTTTGACACGGGGTAAAGAAACACAGGTGTTGCGGTTCAGGCCGACTCTTTTCATTTGTCATATTGCCTGATAATCTCTCGCTCCTTGTTCGTCATACGCTTTTTTCCATTTTATTTTTTTAAGGATAACCCATGAAACAACCTTCCCGTTGGCTGGTAATGCGCCTGAGTGCGCTAGGAGACGTGGTACTCACTACCGGAGTGCTTGACTATCTGGCCAAACGTTATGGGTGGACTTTCAGCGTGTTAACCAGAAAAGAATGGGCTGGTGTATTTGACGGACATCCAGCTGTTGAAAAGGTCATCGGCCTTGATTCCGCCCGATTTAAGCTTCCTGCGATGCTTCGCGAATTTCGCAGGATTTCAAAAGAGCATGCCGGTTGGGGGATGATTGATCTGCACGGAACGATTCGTTCGTACCTGCTGAGCATTCTTTGGCGTGGGCCGGTGCTGCGCTATCCGAAAATGTCTGCCGAGAGGCGCGCCTTTTTATCAAGCGGAGGACGGGTTGGCGCAGAAAAGCTGCTACGCTTCAATGTTCCGCAACGGTATGCCTTGGCTGTTCAGGATGAAGCGCCGGAGCGCAGTGACTTGTTACCGATTATCTACCTCACTGAGGCAGAGAAAAATGCCGCTAAAGCCATGTTGGACAATGCCAGACAGTTTCCTCTTATCATTCTGCATCCGTATTCAACGCATATTAACAAGGCTTGGGTGGATAAAAACTGGTATGCTTTAGCAGAACGGCTGTGTGCCGCTGGTTACCAGTGCGCAGTTGTCGGAGCAGGCAAAACGTTTTTTGCAGATGCTGCTTGCGGGGTGCTGGATTTTACCGGCAAAACATCGTTGCGCGAAAGCTGTGCGCTGCTTTCGCTGGCAGCTGTTGTGGTGACTGGTGACTCTGGCCCAATGCATCTTGCTTCTGCAGTGGGAACCCCTGTTGTGGCTCTTTTTGGTCCGACACATAAGGCGTGGGGGTTTTATCCGGAAGGGAAAAATGATGTTGTGCTGGAGGCGGAACTAAGCTGCAGACCATGTTCGCTCCATGGCAGCAAAAAGTGCCCGCACGACCAGGCTTGTATGGCCACTATAAGCGTTGATGAAGTATTTGATGCTGTTAAAGGAAAGGTTGAAGGCAAAAAGTCTGTTAACGCGTAAGAATCCGTTTTTCGACGGCTTTCAACAATTCTTCAGCTTCACGTAGCGACGGGTCTTTTTCCAATGCCAGCTTTGCGTAATCATATGCTTTGTCTTTTTCGCCCCATTCTACATATAGCTTCGCCAGATTAAGCAGCGTGATCGGGTGCCTTCCAAACTGTTTCATGGCTTGAATGTAAAGGCGCTCTGCAACTTCATACTCTTTGAGTTGCTTATAGGCTTTGATTGCTCCGGCCCATGCTTTGCTTTCAGTGGGAAAGCGCTTCAAAGCATCGTGCAGAACCTCTGCGGCTTCAAAGAAAAGTTCATATTCAAGCATGGTCAGGCCAACGAATGTCATAACACCTTCTTCCCGCCCCCAATCGTCAACTACACGTCTCAAGTAACTTTTGCCGCGCGGCAGTTGGCCTCTTTCCATGCAAGCCAGCCCTTTTTTTAACAACTCTTGTTTTTGCTCTTCGCTTTCACAACGTTTGAGCTCTTCGTTATGGATATTTTCCTGCTCAAGGCCATGCAGAATTGTTTCCAACCTGTCGACAAGTTCATGTTCTTCACCACGTAGATAGCGGACGTAAACCAGCGAATGAATTTTTTGCGAATGGAAAAAGCTTATAATGCGGGGCGAACGGTTAAACTCGGCAATGAGTTCTTCGAGAACTACTTCTGTTTCAAAGCGGGCAGGGCCAAGTAACGTTTCGGGATGATAAGATTTGATTGCAGAGATGGTGCAAAGGATAGCTTTTTCGATGCTACCCTGCCTGACAGATGATTTAGCACGGGCGAGGTTCTCACGAACGGATTTGGGAGCTGTTTTTCTAAGCATGGATGGACCTTATAAGTATAGTATCAATATGTATCTTTGTCTCCGTTAGATGTAAAGTCGTTAATTTGATGCATAAGATGGCTTCCCCTTAAGAGCGGTTGGTGATAGTAGTGTCCACAATTTACTTATACATGGATAGCTGAAATTTTCAGTGGGATACATGAGAATGCTTAACAATATGCCCAGAGTTCTTGTTGTTGAAGACGGCAGGCTTGCAGCTGCTACTTTGCGGATCCAGCTGGAATCTCTAGGCTATGTTGTTGTCGGAGTTTTTGAAAACGGAGAGGAAGCAGTTCGAAAGGCACCGGAGCTTCTTCCGGATATTGCACTGGTCGATATCATGCTTTCAGGAGTGCTGGACGGCGTGCAGACAGCTGCCGAGCTTTCAGGATGTTGTGACCTTCCGATTATATTTATCACAAGCAGTCAGGAAATTGAGACCTTTGAGCGGGCTAAACAGGTAAACCCTTTTGGCTATCTTGCTAAGCCGGTTGCCGTAGATACGCTCCATCGTTCTATAGAGATGGCTATCCACAAAAATAGGCTTGAGCAGCGCCTGCTGGAAAGCGAATCCCGTTACAGACTTATTGTTGAAAGCCTTAATGATGGACTGGCTATACTGGGAAGCGATTATTCTATCCGGTATTGTAACTCCAAGCTGCTTACAATGCTTAAAAAGCATATTGATGATGTGGTTGGGGGATCTTTTGTTAATCTTTTACATCCCGCCAAAGTAAGTAAATTTTGGCTCGAAACAAGAAAAGCCCAAAGTGACGGCTTTGCCTCGTTCGGAGGTAACCTGAGAGTCTCCGATGATGAATACCTGCCTGTTCGCATAGGAATTTCGAGCCGAACAGATGTGGTCGAATCCTCGGAAAGAGAGCTTGTCTGCGTAGTTACCGACGTTTCAGAGCTGCTTGCTTCTGCTGCTGCATTACGCGAGGCGGAAGCCAAGTACCGCACAATTTTTGAGAATGCTCGCGAGGGCATTTTTCAGGCAACCCCTGATGGACGATTCATCGAGCTGAATCCCGCAATGACAAGGCTTTTTGGTTTTATAGATTCGGCATCAATGCTGGGCGAGTTTCCTACACTTTGTCAGTTGTTTACATCAGAGAACGCAAAAGGTGATCTTTGCCTGCCGTTTTTGACATCGCAAAAATCAGTCCATGGCTTCCAGCTTTGTCTGAATAACAAGCAAGGTGGTAAGCTGTGGGTAGAGCTTAGCTGCCATACCGTTTTAGATGCTTCAGGTAATGTAACCCGCCTGGAGGGAATGGTTATTGACGTTACAGCGCGGCGTCTGCATGAACTCCACCTGCTCAAAAGAGCTACAAAGGATGATTTGACAGGTGTAAATAACCGGTCGGCTTTTCGTGAAGTTCTTGCAAAGACAATTACTGAAGTTCGCGGCGGGGAATATTTGTGTGCCTTGCTCTATATTGACCTGAACAACTTTAAAAAGGTCAATGACCGCTATGGGCATCATGTTGGTGACAAGGTATTGCGTGAAGTGGCAGGGCGCCTGAGCTTAAAAATCCGCAACTCAGATGTGATAGGCAGAGTTGGTGGAGATGAGTTCAGTGTACTGCTAAGAGGCATTAGCTGTGAGGAGGATGCCCGGCGACTTGCTACGAATCTCCTGACCTCACTGCACGATCCTTTTGACAGTCTGCCGGATGACAGTCTGTTGGGCATGAGCATTGGAGTTGTCCTGCTCGGGCTGGATGCTCCGGATCATTCCGTTGCGATGCGCAGGGCAGATGCCGCTATGTATCATGCCAAAACCATGCATCTGGGAGTCGTGCTTTGGGAGGCGGGAATGTATAAAGACACCGGCTCGTAAGGTTCCAATAACCAGTTATTACTCCAACCATTCTGCCCGAATGGTTTCTTCATGCTTTTCCATAATATCCAGAACTGATTCAGGGATCAGCCCTGCCAGGCAACGGCGCTGCAGCCAGCGTTCACGTATCAGTGAGGCGCTGATTTCGAGCATCGGTATAGGTAAGTAGAGTACTCTTCCGCCGCTGGCTGTCATGTATTCTTTTTGTACAGCAGGTAGTGACGGAGAAACCTGCTGTAATTTGCCGTCTGGCCAATCTTCTATCGCAGCTAGAAAACCATCCATTGTATCTGTGCCGCGAGTGACTATCAGCAGGTCGCTTACATCGGGCAATATAGTTCCTTTGTGCCACTGTGGTAAGGCGGGAAAGTCTTCTGCGCCAAGCACAAATAACATTTTGGCCTTTCTTTCTTCTGTCAGCAGTTTCAGCGTGTCCAGCGTATAGGAAGGACCTTGTCTTTGGCCTTCAATGGTGTTGACTGTAGCCCATTGGAACGGGGCAACCATGGCGTTTAACATGGCGCAACGGATTTCAAACGGCAGGATACCGCGAATGTTTTTATGTGGTGGAACACTGCAGGGCAACACTTCGACACCGTCAAGGCCTAGAGCCTCACGGACTTCGATGAGCAGCCTCAGATGGCCTATATGCGGAGGGTTGAATGTTCCGCCGAACAAAGCTGTTTTATACATAGCCACGCTGTAAGATAGAATAAAGAGCGGGGCGGTGATTGCCGCCCCGCTTATGATTATTGACGGGTTTGCCCGCTGCCCATCACGACGAATTTTGTTGTCGTGAGTTCTTCTACTCCCATCGGACCATAAGAATGCAGCTTTGACGTGCTGATACCGATTTCGGCCCCTAGTCCAAGCTGGCCGCCATCGTTAAAACGTGAGGATGCATTGACTGCAACCATGGATGCATCGACCTCGCGTACAAAGCGCATGGCATTTTCATGGTTGCGGGTGCAAATGATCTCTGTGTGATTAGATCCGTGCTGCGCAATGTAGTCCTGCGCCTCGTCTTGATTTTCAACAACTTTTACAACCATGATCAGATCGTGGAATTCTGTTCCGGGGTCTGATTCCGTCATGGGCTGGGCAGCTGTACCAAGCAGTGGGAGCGCTTTGGGGCACGCACGGAACGTGACTCCGGCTGAGCCAAGCCTTTCTGCTATCATGGGAAGCAACGTGTCGGCCTCGTTTTTATGCACAAGCATACCTTCAAGGGCATTACACACACCCGGGCGCTGAACTTTTGCGTTAAAGACGATTTCGCAAGCTTTTGTAAGGTCGGCGCCCTCGTCAATATACGCATGGCAGACCCCTTTGTAGTGTTTGAGCACAGGCATACGCGCTTGCTCTACAACCGTACGGATGAGGGTTTCTCCGCCTCGGGGAATGATTACGTCAACATAGTCTTCCAGTTCACAAAGAGCCTTGATGGCTGCCCTGTCAGTGGAGGGGACAACTTGTACAGCATCTTCGGGCAGACCGGCAAAAGAGAGTGCCTGATGAATAAAGCCAGCAAGTGCCATGTTGGAATGAAAAGCTTCTGATCCGCCGCGAAGAATTACAGCGTTACCCGCTTTAAGACATAAAATGCCGGAATCGACAGTAACATTGGGGCGTGATTCGTAGATCATGGAAATAACGCCCAGCGGAATTCGCATTTTACCCACAAGCAGGCCGTTGGGGCGTTGCCATTGTTTTTCTGTGGCGCCGATGGGATCGGGAAGGTCAGCTACAAATTCGCATGCGCCGGCCATCTCTTCGATGACGATATCAGTCAGGCGCAGTCTGTCCATGCGGGGGGCATCGAGTCCGCGGGCTTCTGCTGCTTCCAGGTCTTTACGATTTGCATCTGCAATTGCAGCTTTTTCAGTACGCAATATTTCCGCAAGCTTGATAAGAGCAGAGGATTTAGCAGCAGGTGAAGCTGCGCGCATGGCACGGGCTGCCTTTGCTGCTTTTTTTCCCATCTCTTGAAGTTGTGTATATATATCCATGATGCCTCCTGTCTTAATAATCGAAACATGAATTTGGTAAATTATCTGTTTATGCAATGAGTGGCAACATACTGTTGCACACCTCAACCTGTCGATTTCCCTTTTGACATTTCTGTAAGCCCTGCTTACAAGTGAATGCGTTTTTCAAAAAAGATGACGTCATACGTTGTCAGACCGCTTCCTAATGAAGGAGAAATCCGAATGTCTCAATCCAAAGAAGAGCAGACAACCCTGTTGGACCAGCTTAGTGCGGAAGTAAATCCCGCAGCTGACCCTGCTTTGAGCTTTGTTCTGAACAATATCAAAACCATAAGCATGGCTATCGGCGCAGTTGTACTGCTTGCCGGCGGTGCTGCCGCTTACTCGTGGAACAGCGAAAGCTCTTTGAAGCAGAGCCAGGCTGATCTTGGTATGATCGTAGCTACCAAGACTGGTGCAAATAGGCTGAGTGCGCTTGAAGCGTTTTCTGCCAAGGCCGGTAGCGAGCTTGGTGCGGCCGTTAACTACGAGATCGCCAAGGTCAGTATTGAACTGAAGCAGTACGATCGGGCGGCAGAAGCGTATAAAGCACTTGCCGCACAGTCTGATGCTGATGCCGCCATGACGGCCAAGCTGGGGCTTGCTCAGGTGTATATGAAGCAAGGTAAGCCCGCAGAGGCGGTAACAGTACTGAAACCTCTAGTGACCGGAGCTTCCGCAGAAGCTCAGAACACGATCAATCGCATGATTGGTGAGGCAGCCATGGAAGCTGGTGATTACAATCAAGCTCTGTCTGCTTTTGAAGCATTACAGCCTGTTGTTTCCGCGGATGAAAAAGGGTATATTGAATATCGTATTCAGAAGGTTAAGCAACGTTTGCAGGCTAAAAGCTAGGCTATACAGCCTACATGGCGTACGGTTTTCAGGAAAGGGGTCTTTATTACCTCTTTCCTCTTTCGGTTTTTGCTGCACTGCAGTGTAAAACAGAGTCGTAGAAATTGTTTGAGATATAATTTTCACGGTTCATTTTTTGATCAACCCAGGGTGATTGACCTGAACAACGTAGGTTGTCGACCTAGGTGGTAACGCCGTGGCCGGACGCCGCAATCAATAACTACTATGAGCCAGATTAATACTCAGGATTCGAGACTTCAACCTTACCTAGGAACCCTACAGCGCATAGTCTCTGATATGGGCCCCCAACGTCCATTCCAGTCGTCACTAAAGTCGTTGCTGCGAACGCTGGCTGAAAATCACCAGTTTAAACGCCCCCACCTTGTCATTTTTGATCCAGAAACTCAGACCCTGAAACTTAGTCTTGCACACGACCCTGCAAAGTCTGATGACATTGAATACGCCCCCGGCGTAGGGGTGACCGGTCAGGTTTTCAGTTCCGGTCAGCCGGTTATTGTTCCTCGTATGAAGGATCACCCTTCATTTTTGAACAAAGCCTTCGGGCGCTCGGAAGAAGAGCTTGCGACTCTGGGGTTTATTTGTGTGCCTGTTCTTGGACCTGGTGAAGAAGCTGCACCACGTGAAGTTATCGGCACTTTGAGTGTTGATACGCCCATCACCGACCTGCCTTCTCTGGAAGGACAATGCCGCTTCCTTCAGGTTGTTGCGGGAATGATTGCAAATCAGGCCGCCTATCTGCAGGAAGAGATGGCCCGGCAGAAGCATATGATGACGCAGGGGCTTATTGCCGGTGATTCTACTGAAACCGGTATGCAGGCAACAAACATTGTTGCTGCCTCCAAGTCCATGCGACTGGTTTTAAACCAGATTGCTCAGGTCGGTCCCAGCCGCGCTACTGCACTTTTACGAGGTGAGTCCGGAACCGGTAAAGAACTGCTTGCCGAAGCAATCCATCAGGCCAGCCCCAGACGCGACATGCCGCTGATTAAGCTGAATTGCGCTGCGCTGCCTTCCGACCTCGTGGAAAGCGAGCTGTTCGGCTATCAGAAGGGCGCATTTACCGGAGCGGTGCAGAATAAGAAAGGCTTGTTTGAACTTGCGCATAAAGGGACTCTCTTTCTTGATGAAATCGGCGAGTTGAGTGCTACTGCTCAGGCAAAAGTGCTTCGTGCGATTCAGGAACAGGAAATTCAGCGCCTCGGTAGTGAACAGACAATTTCTGTTGATGTTCGTCTTATTTGCGCAACGCATCAACATCTGGAAGAACTTGTTGAGAATGGTAGTTTTCGTGAGGATCTTTACTATCGTATCAATGTTTTTCCTGTGTTTATTCCACCGCTGCGTGAGAGAAGAGAAGATATTCTTCCTGTTGCGGAGCATTTTCTTAAAGGCTACGCAGAAGAATATCAGAAAAGCATCAAACGTATTTCGACTCCGGCCATTGATCTGCTGACGCAATACCACTGGCCCGGAAACATCCGTGAGCTTAAAAACTGCATTGAGCGGGCTGTTCTGGTCTGCGATGAGCAGGTAATACGTACTTATCATCTGCCCCCGTCGCTTCAGACCGCAGAAAGTACCGCAACGGATTCCAACCTTTCGTTTTGCGAAGCTGTTGCCAAATTTGAGCAGGAATTGCTTGTAGATGCTTTGAAAAAAGCACGGGGCAATATGCTGCAAGCTGCAAGAGATCTGCGGGTAAGCTACCGTATTGTAAACTACAAAGTGAAAAAATACGGTCTGGATGCCAAAAAGTTTGCCGTCAGCAAAGGGCGCCCTATTAAATAGCTAACGCATTTATGAATATGAAAGAGCGGGGTCATGCTTCATGACTCCGCTCTTTTTTTGTACAAGAATGGAAGCGTATTACGCTTCTTCAGGAATGTCTGCCAACCAGTTCTGCAATGCGTCAACGATCATCTGTGCCTGCTTGGGGCTGGAAATGTTGAACTTTGACTGAGGCTTGTATTCTCCGCTCATTTTACGGTAGCGGCGGATGATATATTTGTCGGTGCTGTATTCCTCAGTCTTGTGGTCCCATTGCTGGTAGCGGAAGAGAACGGTTGCCCAGGCGCCTTTAGAAAGGATTACTTTATCAAGTTCTTTAACAATCAGAATACCGTTTTCTTCGTAATCAACCGTCAATTCTTCCACTGTGGTGCTCATTGCAGCTCCTTGCTGGCAGTAGCTAAGCTTATATACTGCTGTAATTTTAAGTGATGAAAAAGAGGGAGCGTGGGCTCCCTCTTTGTATTATTCGTGTTCCTGTTCTTCTGCCGTACTTGCATGGTCTTTGGCAACCCTCCATATCTCCGGGGCCTCACCAAAGTGTTTGGCGGCCTGACGCTGACCAAGGTTAAAAGCCTTGATGTTGATGGCCTGAATTTTTGCAGGCATATTTTCTTCAAGGCTTTTACGTACAAGGCGGCGTTCTGCAAAAGGCAGTAGATGAGTAACGGCACCGAGGACAAGAGTGTTGATTGTCAGCGGGTTGCCGATTTTTTCTTTTGCCAGTGTGGTAAACGGCAGTCCGAGAAAATGGTTTGTCGGGGTATGCTGTACCAGTGTGGTGTCTATCAGCAGGATGCCTGCCCGCTTCATGTAGCGGTAGTAGTTGTTGCAGGCTTCCTGACTGAGCGCAACAAGCAAATCCAGATTTTCAGTTTTCGGGTAACTGATGGGACTGGAACTGATGACAACGTCAGCTCTACTTGAACCGCCACGGGCTTCGGGGCCGTAGCTTTGGGTCTGGGTAACGTAGTAACCATGCCCCAAAGCCAGAGAAGACCCCAGCAGCCTGCCAAGGGTGATAATTCCCTGACCGCCGAGGCCGGAGAGCCTGATTTCGAAACGATGAATTTCCTGTTGTCCTTTTTTCATCAGGCACCGCCCATCAACTTGGTTTTAAGAGCCGCGTATTTTTCTTCCAGTCCGGGCTGTCCGCGGTCGCGGAAAAGGCCGATGGGGATTCGAGGGTCGCCTTTGGCTACTTTGCCGGATTCCACAGATTCAAGCTTAACAGTGTTCTTTTTCAGCCACTGGTACATGTCTACTGCACTTCTGAACTTGTTTTTACGTCCGTACTGCGTCGGACATGGCGACAGAGCTTCAACCATTGAAAAGCCGGGACTTTCAAGTGCTCCGGTAATAAGCCTGTCCAGCAGGTTTGCATGGAACACCGTGCCTCGGGCCACATAGTTTGCTCCCGATGCTTTTGCCATTTCAACAAAGTCGAAAGAGGGTTCCAGCGAGCCATACGGAGTTGTCATGGACATGTCGCCATGAGGGGTGGCAGACGAGCATTGTCCGCCAGTCATGCCGTAAATAAAGTTGTTCAGAATCAGCGTGGTGATGCCGATGTTACGGCGTGCAGCATGGATCAGATGGTTACCGCCGATGGACATGGCATCGCCATCGCCCATAACGCATATAACCTTGAGTTGCGGGTTGGCCATTTTAATACCCGTTGCAAAAGTAAGTGCGCGGCCATGCGTTGTATGGACTGTGTTAAAATCCACATAAACAGCCATGCGGCCGGAACAGCCAATGCCGGCCACAATTACCACGTCGTCTTTAGCAAGACTCAGGCTGTGTACGCTTCTGATCAGTGACCCGAGGACAATGCCGTGACCGCAGCCGGCACAAAATACGTGCGGAAACTTTTTGTTATGCCGCAGGTAATCGTGGATGAGTTGAGTAACGTCAGACATGCTCCACCTACACTATGGCTTTGAGAATTTCCGACGGAGAGATTATCTGACCGTCGACGCGGTTAATTGTCTTCACCCGGGTGCTTCCGCTGTTGACCCGTTTCACTTCACGGGACATCTGCCCCATATTCATTTCGGGTACAATGACAGCCGTGCATCGTTTTGTGAGCTTTTCTACTGCAGGACGAGGAAAGGGGAAGAGTGTTTTCAGAGTAAGTAAGCCTGCTTTGTAGCCTCGCTCGCGAGCCTGTTCGACTGCAAGATGAGCAGAACGGGCAACGCTGCCGTACGCGACAACCGCGATATCCGCATCTTCCAGCATGTACTCGTCAACCAGCTGAATGTCGGGGT
Source organism: Oleidesulfovibrio sp. (assembly GCF_047973035.1). NCBI lineage: Bacteria > Pseudomonadati > Thermodesulfobacteriota > Desulfovibrionia > Desulfovibrionales > Desulfovibrionaceae > Oleidesulfovibrio > Oleidesulfovibrio sp. Next base: position 1,426 of record NZ_JBKEBF010000004.1, on the reverse strand, counting down.
AGAATTGGTCAATTTTACGGAACATGCGCGACATGGCTTCGTTGACTTCATCCGGACGTGAAGTGGGAAAGCCCATTACGTCATGGGTGAGGCCGGTGTAATGCATCCTGTAGCCGGTGCCGATGGGGGGCATGGCCGCTACGCCACGGGCAGTATCCGCAAAGGGCTTGAACCATTCAGGTGGCACGGAAGGCTGGACACGCGAAAGGATTTCAACGTCCTTAGCGTCTGGTATTTCAATTTTTTCTCGTGTATGTGCAGTGACTTCGTCAATAAGCAGGATGACAGGTGTACGGTACTTTTCGGCAAAGTTAAACGCCACGATTGTCATATCAAGGCATTCCTGCACAGTGGAGGCGGAAAGGACAATAATAGAGTGATCACCGTGAGTGCCCCAGCGTGCCATCTGTACATCACCTTGAGAAGGACTGGTTGGAAGCCCTGTGCTGGGTCCGCCGCGCATAACGTTAACAATAACCACCGGAGCTTCGACCATACAGGCATACCCTATATGTTCCTGCATAAGCGAAAAACCGGGGCCGGAGGTCGCTGTCATTGCCTTGCGGCCTGCCAGAGAGGCACCCACTATGGCCCCCATACTGGCAATTTCGTCTTCCATCTGGATGAAAACACCGTTTTCATGGGCGGGCAGGCGCGTTGCCATTACTTCCATGATTTCGGTTGAAGGGGTGATGGGATACCCTGCATAGAAGGTACAGCCGGCAAGCAATGCGCCTTCGGCGATAGCTTCATTGCCCTGTGCGAAGACTTCGTTTCTTTTCCTTTTTCTCTGGGCCATTTGAATCATCACTCCTGGCTTTGAGGTGGTGCTGAAGGCCCGTAAACGGGACAGGTGGCACCAGTTTGCTTAGGCTTGATCACTATGGCGAAGTCAGGGCAATGCAGCTCGCAAAAGCCGCAGTTTATGCACTGATCCATCCTTGTTACTTCAGCCTTTCCCAGTGTATTGATTTCAAGCACCTTGCCCGGACAAAAAGCTACGCAGATACCGCAGCCTTTACACCAGTCCGGGTACACACACACCAGAGTTTGCCCTTTGTCTTTTTTTGCCATTGCACATCCGCAAAAGAATTGGTTGGTGCGCAAACGTGTCTGCAATGTGCAGACACAGGCAATAATATGTATTGCCTTCCCAAGTTAATTGCCAACAATTGTTAAACCAGCTTGTATTGCTGTGCAAGGCCAAAGTGTATTATTTGCAGTAGTTGAGTCCTCAGTCAGTTTATAACAGTCAGGAGTCAGTCTTGGAGAGTTCTTTTATCCCCCCGTTTGCATGGAATTCACGTCGTTCTCCCGTCTATGGTGAACAATATATGGTTGCTGCTTCGCAACCGGCTGCAGTGAGCGCTGGGCTACAGATCGCCCAACAAGGCGGCAGCGCAGCAGATATGGCTGTAGCCGTTGC
>NZ_JBKEBF010000003.1:0-27836 GCF_047973035.1 Oleidesulfovibrio sp. | reverse complement strand
CTTGCTGTTGTCGAACCCTGCAGTACCGGATTGGGGGGAGACGCTTTTGCTTTGTATTACAATGCAGCTGACGGACGTGTTTCGGCTTTGAACGGTTCAGGGCGCAGTGGAGCAGGGCATAGCATGGATGCTGTATACTCTGCGGGATTTAAAGAGATTCCGCCACGGCATGGTCTGGCTGTTACTGTGCCCGGAGCATGTGCCGCGTGGTGCCGCCTGCACGAAAAATTCGGCAGGCTGGATCTGGCAAAAATACTGGCCCCTGCTATTCACCTTGCTCGAAAAGGCTTTGCTGTAGGCCCTGTAACCGCCAGACTTTGGAGCACAGAAGCCGCCTTATTGCAAAAGAGTGCAGGCGGATCAGTTTTTCTTACACAGGGGCGTACTCCGGCTACCGGCGAGCGCATGACTAATGCCCCTCTTGCAGATTTGTTAGAGTCCATCGGCCGTATGGGAATGCGGGCATTGTACGAAGGAGATGCTGCATCAGCACTTGTTAAAACGCTCAAAGCTGAGGGCGGCGTACTGACTGAAAGTGATCTTGCAGCGGCGGACGCACAGTGGCAGCAGCCCTGTCGTACTGAGTATGGCGGAGTGCAGGTGCATGAGTGTCCCCCGAACGGACAGGGGATAGTGGCACTTATGGCGCTGAATACGTTGCAGGCACTACCCTTGGAGTCTTACGGTGCTCCGGAATCAGCAAGCAGATTGCATGCCATGATCGAAGCATTGCGGCTGGCTTTTGCCGATGGGCGTAAATATATTTGTGAGCCCGGAAAATTACCGATACCGACGGACGCATTGCTGGACAAACTGTACGGAGTGCGAAGGGCGGCTATGCTGCGTCCTGATACTGTCATAGCGGATATCCGCGAAGGAAGCCCTGTAGCATCTTCGGATACTGTCCAGTTTTGTGTTGCAGACAGGGATGGCAATGCCTGCTCGATGGTCAACAGTGTGTACATGACTTTCGGAAGCGGAATTGTTGTGCCTGAGCTGGGTATTGTTTTGCAGAACCGCGGGCATAACTTTGTACTTGAGGCTGAACATCCGAATTGCCTTGCGCCGCAAAAGAGACCATACCACACGATCATTCCCTGCCTGACGACTAATCAGGACGGTACGTTGCACGGAGTGATGGGCGTGATGGGCGGCTTCATGCAACCTCAGGGGCATGTACAGATATTGTCTGCCATGCTTGATGACGATTGCAACCCTCAACAGGCTCTGGACAGGTTGCGCTTTTGTATAATGCCCTTTGCAGATGGCTCGCAGGTGTTGTTTGAAGAAGGCGTTCCCGAATCTGTATTGCAGGAACTGCGGCAAAAAGGGCACTCACTGGAAATCGTAAAAGGGTATGCCCGCGATATTGTGGGCCGCGGGCAGATAATACTGAAGAATAGTGCCGGATTCTGGGAAGCCGGAAGTGACGGGCGCGCAGACGGGCTGGCGTTAGGATATTAACCTGACGGTCATAGCGACATGTTGGCAAACAAGCCGCGCAGCATCTCTTGCGAGACTGACGGCATCGGTGCCTGCACACGGGTCGGATACTGTTCACTTGTGCGCAGCGAAAGCAGATAGAAGCTGATCAACTCGTCTGAAATTGCCATTCTTCTGCCGGACTGCATGTCTTGCTGAAGCATTCTTTGAAGCAGGTCGCGCCCGCTGAATGTGGATATATCAGAAACGATGTATGCCATGATGGAACCCTCCGCAGCTTGTATACTGTAACTATAAGCATGAACTGCTGCGGGTGGAAAGGGGCATGAAGGAAAATAATCAGCTTTTAAAGGAAAAGGGCAACCGGTTACCGGTTGCCCTTATATTATCTTTTAGAAACGGCGATACAGAAAAGGTAGTAAGCCTCAACCCAGGAAGGATCTACCCGGTAGTTGTACTGATCGCTCAAATCTAGCACAATCCGTAAGCTTTTGGCTGCAGCATTATGGTGTGTGCGAACCGCTTTAATGTAATTTGCATTGACATCATAGCGCTTTTTGCCCTGCCATTCATGCACATCATGTACATCAAAGAAGATGCGAGGCGAGCCGTTATCAACCGTATTGATATCCGGAATTTTAGGCTTGTTGAAGTCTACGCAGAAAAGTTCCGCATCCGCCTGTTGTGTTACGCCGATGTTTATGACTTGCGTCGGGGTGCCGGCAGGAGGAGGGGATTTAGGTTTTATTTCCTGTTCTGCGGGCTGCGTTTGAGCTTGCCCGGCCTGTTGTTCTGCTGCTGCGCTGTATTCAAGCGAGCAGAGTACAATTAATATAGCCAGACATAGCAGTTGCAGTTTGTTGCCGAAATGGCGGTACATTTTTCCTCCTCTGACTCTCAGGCAGAAGCGCTAGTCGGTCAGGACTGCCACAGCACAGGCTCCGGGACCGCTATGAGTGCCGAGCACAGGTGAAGCTTCTATTGTGTAGAGAGGCGCAATACCAACTCGCTCTGCTATCAAATGACCGAGGTGCTCTGCGCTTTCTTCTGCGGCAACATGAGCGATGGCAATTCTCGGGTTGCTGCGCCCGCTGATAGCTTTTTCGATGCGGCGGAGCAGCTTCAGTTCTGCCATTCGTCTGCCGAGACCTTTCTCAACAACCTTGACAGTGCCTTCGTCTCGCGCATCGAATTCCAGTACAGGCTTGATGTTAAGCAGTTTGGCTATTGCACCAACGCCGCGGCTCATTCGTCCGCCGCGAACAGCAAAGTCCAGTGTGTCCATGGCAACGTATACGTGCAGATTTTTGATGTCTTTGCGGGCCGCAGCCATTATTTTTTCTGCACTCATGCCGGAACGTGCACGTTTTGCCGCCTCAAGCACCACTAGACCAAGACCGCAGGACAGGGTCTGTGAATCAACCGTGTACACGGGCTTTGTGGAGGCTTTGCCGATAGTTGCAGCAGACTGCAGCGTGCCGCTGTACTTGGCCATCACATGCAGCGAGACCACTTCATCATAAAGAGCCTGCATGTCATCGTACAGGTGTTTAAAGTCTGCCGGAGCAGGTTGCGAGGTACGTGCAGAGCGGGAAACACGCAGGCGTTTGTTAAATTCTCCGGTGGAGATAGAAAGTTTGTCTATGTATTCTTCGTCATCAAGGAAAAGGCGTAACGGAGCAAAGCGTATACCGTACTCCTGCATCAATTCATCAGGGAGGTCGCAGGTTGAGTCTGTAACTATTCCGACTTTCGGGCCTTTCCCTGCCGTCAGCTCAAGGTGTTGCGCCAGCATGTCATCCGCCTTGCGGCAATCCACGGTACCGAACTCTGCTGCAATGGCAAATACAGCTTCCGGTTGATTGGTGTGGACATGCACTCGAACAGTTTCTGCTGTTCCGGCTACGACAAGACTGTCGCCCATCTGACCCAGCTTTTCGCGCAAGGTCGTCGTATTGATATCTGTACCTTTGATCATGCACTCGGTGCAGAAGCGGAATTCAAGCGAATCAACAGCTACTTTGCTCTGAGCATTTTCTTCGGTTTCTTCGATGACAACATCGTTTTTAATTGTATCCGACTTGTTCAAAGAACCACGTTCGGTAAATTCAACAATTCCCTCAAGAAGATATAAGAAGCCAAGGCCACCTGCATCAACGACATCTGCCGCTTTCAGGGAAGCAAGCTTCTCTGTGGTTTGCTGAACAGATTCACGGGCGTTGCGTAACGAGTCCTGCAGAAGATGCTGAAAATCTTTGTACTTATCGGCGTTATTTGTCAGGTGCTCAGACCACTCGCGAATAACCGTGAGGATTGTTCCTTCCTTGGGGTTCGCTATGGATTCAACAGCTCTTTTGGTAGCAACTGACGACGCTTTGATGAAGTCCGGCGGTGAGACTCTTTTAAGGTCTTTAACGCCTTCGGAAAAGCCGCAGAGAAACTGGGCAAGAATAACACCAGAGTTTCCGCGTGCGCCCATAAGGGCAGAGTCGGCAATAACCTTACTCATGCCATTGATTGTTCCGTCCTTGCTTTCTGCGGAACTATCAACAATGCTTTTCATTGTTCCGGCCATGTTGCTGCCGGTGTCTCCGTCAGGAACGGGAAAAACGTTGATGGCATTAAGGTGGCCGTGTTTTTCAATCAGCCTTTTGGCGGCGGCATTAATGGCACGCTTGAAGCGTATCCCATCAAGATATTTTATTTTTTGCGGTTCTTTGGTCAAAAGAAGGCTCCTCGGCGGGAAAAGTACGATTCCCCCATTAATCGTGCGCTGTAGGTATAAAGGAGTTTCCAGTACAGCGCAAGTTGCGATTTAATGCTTTATCTATCTGATAAGATTGAACAATTCTATTGCGCCGATTAAGGGGAGGGCGAAAGTGAACTGCTGTGGTTAGTGTGTTTATGTAAAGGAAAGATTTGTGTTAGAGTGCCGTTTATAATAAGCGGCTTTAACTATAGTTATACAGGAGTTGTCATCATGTCCGAACTTAATGGCAAGCGAGTTTTAATTTTTGTTGAGGAATATTACGAAGATCTTGAGCTTTGGTATCCTAAAATCAGGCTTGAGGAAGCAGGGGCCGAAGTGCTTGTTGCCGGACCTCAGACCGGCAAGGTTTATAAAGGAAAAAACGGCTACCCCTGTACGGCTGACATTACTATCGACGCTGTAGACCATACGACTTTCGATGCGCTTGTGCTGTGCGGCGGATGGGCGCCTGACAAATTACGTCGTGATGCCAGAGTATTGGAAATCACCAAGGCTATGCACGACAGCGGCAAACCCATTGCGCATATTTGTCACGCTGGCTGGGTTCCTATCTCAGCCGGCATTATGAAAGGGATCCGCTGCACATCGGTAAATGCTATTCGTGATGATTTACAGAATGCTGGAGCGGAGTGGGTTGATCAGGCTGTGGTGGTAGATAAAAACCACATTACAAGCCGGACCCCTAAAGATCTTGCTCCGTTTTGTCTGGCAATTATTGAGATGATGAAATCGTAAGACCGGAATTGGAAAACAGAAGAGTAAAAGCCCGACAGTTTTGTTGCCGGGCTTTTTTTTATCGGATGCTGTGTGCTGTGATCAGGAACATGAGCACCGCTGTGGCTCCGCCGAACGCGTAAACAGCGTTAAATCCGCCTATGGCGTAGACGCTGGTGACTGCAAGCGGAGCAAGTGTCTGGGCAATACGCAACGTCATGCCGTTAACAGCCATAATTGCAGCCCGTTGCTCCAAAGGAGCAAGGGAACTCAGCAGTGTCATAAGATTCGGATAATTGAGTCCTTGTGCAAGGCCGAAAAAGAATACGGGTAACAGGAGCCACCAGAAGCTGGTCATGTGAGGCACCAGAATCATGGCTAAAAGATAAAAGATTTGTCCTGCCAGCAGCAGACGATGTGGTTTGAAGCGTTCTGCCAGCACGCCGATGCGCGCTGCACCAATGGCTGTTCCGAGCGATGTCAGAGCAAATAAAGCCCCAATGAGAGAAGGAGTGGCAGAAAATCTGTTATCGGCCAGAATAGGTATGAATGTAATCACCGGGCCGTAGAGCATGGTAAAAGTAAGAAAAGATACAGAGAACAGGCCAAGGGCCTGGCGGCTGCGCAGGGCTTTTGCCGCTTTTTTGAAATATGCCCCCATGCCTTGAGATGCATCGGGCTGCGGCAGTTCCAGCCAGCGCCATGCGATGTATGCCATGGGAAGAGTAGCAAAAGGGAGAAAGAAAGGTGCCTGCCAGCCCATTTCTCCTATGAATCCGCCGATGGCAGGATATATGGCGGTGCCAATGCTTAATACTCCGGCATTATAGCCCATAGCTTTAATACGCGTGTTGCCCTCATATAGATCGCCGATAATAGTCGCATATAACACTCCTAACGGAGCAACTCCGATGCCTTGAAAAAAACGTAGCACAATAAGGGACGTCAGATCGTTTGCAAAACCGCAAGCGCCTCCGGCCAGAGCAAAAAGCAGCAAAGAAGGAATTAACACTTTTTTGCGTCCGTAACGATCAGCCAGTATGCCTGCAACAGGTGTCAGAATAATTCCCGGCAGGGTAAATGCTGTAATAACTAGGCCAATTGTAGCTATAGGGGCGTTCAGTTCGCGCGATATAAGCGGGAGAGTGGGGATAATGCTGGAAACACCCATGACGACGGTCAAGGTGATGCCGAAAGTTATAAGAAGATTTTTGTCTCGTAACAAAGAGTGGTTAGCCATTATGGGGTACCGGAAGGTGATAGTCTGAAGCGGCAGAGCGTGTAAGTGCACACACTAACTAGATATTGAAGCATGTACTTATGCCTGTTGTACACGCGGGTCAAGGGAAAGCGCCGGTTGCTATTCGGCTGAGTGCTGAGTAGTATGTTCTCATGTTTTAGATACCGTCATCATACTTTGTAACGGAGTGAAATATATGACTACGGAAGCTGCTTCTCGTATCCGCTGTCCCTACTGCCAGAAGGTTTTCCTTTTGAAAAATAAACCGTTGAAGGAAGGGCAGTCTTCAGTCTCTTTAAAGTGCCCCTATTGTAGTGAGGGGTTAGTGTTAAAGGCTGACTTTTTCAAAAGTGCAAGTTGATAACAATACTCCGTATTTGCTTAACTGCCTGAGAGATAATAAAAAAAGTCCCCGTTCGGGGACTTTTCTATTTTAACTCTGTCTGGCTAAGTTGAATTGTGCCATGCGGTAAGTCCAGAAGATGAGCCTGCATGGTGCGTTTGCCAAATTCCAGAGCCTGACTGGTATCGAACATAAAAATATCAACCTGATTTTGTTTGGAGCCTGCCATAAGGTCGTCGATAGTAAAAATTCCCAGTGATTTGATGTATACTTTTCTGCCGAATACCCAGCCCGAGTCGAAAAGATCTCTTGAAACTGCCAGAATTCCTGCCCGTACTGGTCGGTTTGAGGCTGTGTAATAAGGAGAGGAGTCTGTCTCGCTTTCTCGTGGAGAATATGCTGTCACAGTCACAGTCCGCATACGGCTGAGGTTTTGCATTGTCGCTTTATTAGAAACTGCAAATTTCAGTGCCAAACCGGAAAGAGCTTCTTCTCCCTCAATTCGGGCGTCCAGCGCCCCTACATTGTGACTTAGATTTTCAAGATGAGTTTCCAACTCTGCTATTCTGGAGTTTTGAATCTGTAAGACTGCAATGCAAACTATCATTCCAGAAAATAAGAGAAAGTTGCTCATAAGTCGTAAGGGCATGTTGTACTTCTCCCGTTGCAGTGAAGGATTTGCAGCTTACCCCAGCAGATTCTTTTTTTCCATCCTTTGCGTGCAAATAGTGGCAGCTTTTTATCTGTTGTAGTTATGAATAGTTAACAGGCCGCTAGCAGGGTGACGCTGTGTATCCTCTCCTTATATAAAGTTTTTGTATTTATTTTTTATGGAGCTAAGTTCTCGTGTGTCCTTGATAACGTTTACGGCTTTAGCTGAAACAAGGGGGATATGTTGACCCTGAAGTGGTTACGTTTGCATGCGGTTTTGATAGTGCTCTGTCTTCGCAGGATGCGAGGCTGTAAAAGACGCCCTTCAGGCACAACCTATGAAGATATATCTGAAGTGACAGGTCATGATTCTGAGTCCCAGAATATGATGAGTCGGGGGGGCGCATCGGTCGGTAGGATATTTGCTGCTTAACATTGCTGGATGCATAGTCTGGCAGTTGACGCTCTTCTGGTTAATGGCTGCTTGTCGGCACCGGATTGGAACGATTTAAGATTGTGAGGAGTACAGTTGAAGGGCTGAATGATTCTACAACGTTCAGGGGGAGGCAATGGGCAAAATAAGGTATCTAACAGTGAGTGGTATTAAAAGTTACCGGAACAACGCCTGCCAGTTGTTTTTTCAGCTGAGAAAGCGAAGAGAGTGTTCCACCAGGCTGTCTGTCTGCATGTCCATCTCAAAGCCATGCTCGTACCCCGCAAGATGCAGCAGGCCATGCGCTATCAGCCGTAAAGCATGTTCCTCTGCTCGTTGTCCGTAGAGAAAAGACTCACGAACTACAGCCACTGTGGAGAGAGCAAGTACCCCCATGTCATATGGGGGCATAGTCTCGAGCATTTTGCCTTGCGTTTCTATATGATGCTCGTTCGACTTTTGAGCAGCGGAATCGAGCGTTGCCCCGCCAGTACTGCCGGTAGCAAAAGATTCCTGCTCTTCGGAAGGAAAAGACAGTATGTTTGTAGGCCCTATGCAGCCGAGAAACTCTTCATTCAGCCGGGCGATTTCTTCATCGCCTGTAAGAATCAGTTCAAGGCTGGCTGCCGGAGTGCCAAGGCACTCCAACATGACCTGTATTGCCTGACAGGTTTGCCTTTTTGTATAGGGAAAGGCGATGAGTGCGCCAGTGCGTAGCGTCAGGCTAATCATTGTAAGTTGTCGTTTCGTGTCGGTGTTTGCGGGCGAGTCGGTCTATCAGATGCCGCGATGAGTGTTGTTTGTTTACGTTCCTGCTGAGCGGGTGCGCGTTTTTCTTCCTGAGGTGCAGCTTTGCCGTTTTGCCGTGCCTCAGGGTACTCAATGCGCTGATGGAAAATGCCGGTAAGAATCCTGTGAAAGCTGTCTGTAAGCATAGAAAGTTGTCGGAAAGTCAGTTCAGATTCATCCAACTGACCTTCGGCAAAAATCCCTTTCATTATTGTCTCAATGTGTCCGCGAATACGGCTTGGTGTCGGTTCGCTTAGCGTTCTGCTTGAGGCTTCTACTGCATCAGCCAGCATGACGATTGCAGCTTCTCTTGTCTGAGGTTTGGGGCCCAGATAGCTGTAATCTTCTGTTCTGGGATTTTCGCCGTTGTCTATGGCCTTTTGGTAGAAGTACCGGATAAGCGAAGTTCCGTGATGTTGCTGAATAATATCAGTAATTCTGCTTCCAAGCCTGTGCTGGCGGGCCAGTTCTGTGCCCTTTTTAACGTGAGAAAGCAGAATCAGGGCACTCATGGACGGGGCTAGTTTGTTATGCTTGTTCTTTCCGCCCTGCTGATTTTCGATGAAGTACTCAGGCTTAGCCAGTTTGCCTATGTCGTGATACAGCGCGGCAACTTTGCACAGCAAGCTGTTTGCACCAATTGCCTTTGCTCCGGCTTCTACCATGTTGGAAACAATAAGAGAGTGGTGGTACGTTCCGGGAACTGTAACCATCAGCTCCTGAAGAAGCGGTTGTTCCAGGTTCATTAACTCCATGAGGCGGAATCGTGTTGTGTAGCCAAATGCATGCTCCACAATAGGACTGAGGGCAAATACCAGCAGCAGAGAGAGGACTGCATTTGCTGTAACAAGCAGTAAGCCATACCCGAACCGTCCGAAACCTGTTCCTTCAAGAAAGACAACGCCACACCAGATGGCGATGATGCCTCCTGCAAGGGGAAACAGGCTCCATACCACGTCTTGCCTTGTCTGAGCGCGTCTTATGACCCATGCACCCCAGACTGAAGAAAGAAAGAAAAACAGCATAATATCTGCGTCGCCCTTGACCATGGCCATACAGATAAATGAGAGCAGCAGGGATGTCGTGACGCATCGGCGGAATGAGAAAATCAGTCCGACAAGGCCTCCGGCGCTTGCCAGCGGGAAAAGGAAAGGCAGTAATTCATATGAATAAGGGTCTTTTCCGGCAGCAAGTGCAGTGCCTAGCAGGTTCAGGCCCTTTGCCATGCAGGCAAAAAGCAGAATGGTGCAAGACAGGAAAATAATGTCTTTGCTACGTTTAAATGAAATGCCTCCGGTGCGGTGAGAAACCAGCAATGCTGTTGCAAGCAGCAATGAGGTGAAAAACACCCCGATCATTTTGGAAATAGACAGCAATTCATTTTTTTGTGTGAGCAGTGCCTGCAGCTTTAGCTGCATTTCTTCGGTGACGCGTTCTCCCTGACGAACGACTATCTCGCCTTTTTGTATGCGGTAATAAATCGGAGGAACGGCATTACGCACTTCTTCTGTACGAATGGTAGTTGCTTCACGATTCAGCGTAAGGGTAGGTGCAAGCAGCGGAAAAATCAGTTCGGACACAGCCCGCCGTATTCTCAGCGGGATGTTAAGATCGTGCCTTAGGTACGCCTCAAGGTCTTTTTCCAGCACTTCAATGTCGGGGATGAAACGAAGATCACCGCGTAAAGCCTCTGTGCCGGAAGACAAGTCGCGGACGATGATGCCGTTCCGCTCTTGCTGCAAAATGCGCTGGTCAGCCACAACACCGGAAGTAAGACGGGTTTCCAGCCAGGGCAGAACCTCTCTTTGCAGCAGCGTATTGAAGACCGGTGTGCGCCAGATATCAAAAGTCCGTGCGGAGATGTCACTATTCAGCATCTCGGCCAGCTGCTGGCGCATGGGTTCTGCGTCTTGCTCAGCCAATTGCTGCAGCGAATTTATGGTAGCATTCACATTTGCGCGTAGAACATCAATTGTCGCGGTGCTCAGGTCAAACACGGGCGGTTGGCTTCTTGCAACACGCAACCGTTTTTCTTCCGTTGCATCAGTATCTTCTACCAGTAATTCTTGATCCGCAGTGATTGTGTGTCCGGCCACTTCTCCGGCAACATACATAGTAACGGCCTCTTTGAAGTGCAAAGAGGCCAGAGCGGATAGAATAAGCAGCGAAAAAATAAGAACGGTAATGCCGGTGACCGGAACGGAAGGCTTTCGCATCCGTGCGCCGGAAAGCTGGGAAGAACTGTTATTTTTCTTTAGTATACTCATTTTCAAACCGATCATAAGCGTGAACAATTCTGCCTACCAGAGGGTGGCGGATAACGTCGTCTTCATGGAAATGCAAAAAGCGTATGCCCTTAACATTGCCAAGGATGCGCTGCGCATGCACAAGCCCTGAGCGTTCAAGCTGGTTTCGGCTGCCGGAGCCCGGCAGGTCAATCTGAGTTACATCACCGGTGATAACTGCCTGAGAGCCGAAGCCCATTCGGGTCAGGAACATTTTCATTTGTTCCGGTGTGGTATTTTGTGCTTCATCCAGAATAATGAAGGCATCGTTTAGAGTACGGCCGCGCATGAATGCAAGCGGCGCAATTTCAATAATGCCTTTTTCCAGCATCTCCGAAACTTTTTCAAAGTCCAGCATGTCATGCAAGGCATCGTACAAGGGGCGAAGGTACGGGTTTACCTTTTCCACCAGATCACCGGGCAGAAAGCCCAGCTTTTCGCCTGCCTCAACGGCAGGGCGGGTCAAAATTATACGTTTTACCTTTTTTGCCAGCAGGCTTGAAAGAGCCATGGCGACGGCAAGGTAGGTTTTTCCCGTTCCGGCAGGACCTACGGCAAAAATCATGTCATTTTCGCGCAAGGCGGCGATGTAGTCCCGTTGGCTTAGTGTTTTGGCCGTGATGGTTTTTCTGGGGGATACAACGAAAACCGCTTCTTTGAAAACCTTCATCAGGTTTGTGGAAGGCTCACGCGAAAGCATTGTCCATGCGTACAGAATGTCGCGCGGATACAACGGATGACCGGCCTTAAGAACTCCGTAGAGCTGAGTCAGCAGGTTTACCATAGTGTCTGCGGCACTTGTCTCTTCTGAGGTTACGCATAGTGTCGTGCCGCGGGTAGAGATGGTCGTTTCAGACCGCTCCGCCAGCAGATTCAGGTTTTTGTTCTGCGGGCCGAAAAGCGTGTTCGCCAGATGCGGGTCGTCAAATTCAAGGGTTTTACAAACAGTATTTATGTCAGTCATGCGATCCTATGACCGTGTTGCGGTTGAAAGTGGTGTTTTGAACTTTGCGGAAGCTACCTCTTTTTGGTCACAGAGTCTATTCGTTTGGTGGTATGGCCGATTGTTCAGGTGCGCTGGAACTTCTCACCATAAAACCAACTCTTGGTATGCTTTATGCTTTAATTCAGCAGTACGGAAAAAAGTGCTCATTGCCTTAAATCGTAACGGCAGCCGGAGGCTGACATGTATACATCATCTATTTCATCTGCATATGGGATGAACTTTACTGCTAATACTCTTAAAAATGAAAAAAATGATGAAGCAGAGGCAGAGCAGGCTGCTGCAAAAGAGTCTCTTGAAAATGTAAAAAGGCCCCGCGTAAGTGCATACACCGGTGGTGCATCGTCTATGAAAGAAATCAAGGCGATGATCAATGCTGCACTTGAAGGAATTGAGCCTAGCAGCAACGGCAAAATTACCTTTGCGATGCTGGATGAGCATCGGAATAAAATGGAAAAAGACTTTGCTGAACAGGTAAAGGCTGATTTGCGGGAACTGGGCGTGGCGGAAGACATCGATTTTCGTCTGGTAGCAGACCCTGTAACCGGAAATGTCGAGGTTGTCAGTTCTCATGCGGATAAAGCCAAGGTTGAACAATACCTTAAAGATAATCCTGAAATGGTTGAAAAATTCAAGCAGATTCAGACAATTTCTAATCTTGATAGAGCACGGCAGTTTAACGGAATTTCCAAGACTGATATGAAGCGTGAAATTCAGATGGAAGCGCTTGGCAGCTTTTTTATGAGCGCAACCAATAATGGTATGGGCGCAGGGTCCATGATGATGGATTACTTTCAGGGAAGTGCTTCCATCATAAACGGTTTAAATATGCGTATCTAGTTGTGCTGTCTGTTTGTGGCAGCACTTGAGTTGTTGCCATGAGTCGCCATACAGGGTAATTCGCGGTCTTTCTTGTGAAAGGCCGCTTTTTTTGTTGCAAAGATACCTGAACCTGCGTTGAGTGTGGCGAATTGTATCGGCGACTTTTGGATTTCGTATGGCGGAGGCGTAACAGTGAGAACAATTCAGGTGATTAACGTGCGATGGTTTAACGCAACGGCATGGTATGGGGCATACCTGAGCCGCCTGTTGCGTGAAGCCGGACATGAAACAGTGGTTCTTGGGCTTGAAGGCACTGAATCATTCGCTAAGGCTCAGGAATGGGGCCTTGAACCGCTTGGGTTTGATCTGAACACGAGTAATCCCGCGAAGCTTGCCCGACTCTATGCGCAGCTTCAGCGTCTTGTGAAGGATTTCAAACCTGATGTGGTGAATTGCCATCGCGGTGAAGCGTTCGTTCTCTGGGGCCTTATGCGCCAATGCGGTGCCGGCTTCAAACTTGTGCGTACGCGCGGTGATCAGCGCCTGCCAAAGAATAACCTGCCGAACAGGTGGTTGCATCGTGCCGTTGCGGATGCCGTAGTCGCTACGAATTCCGTCATGGCTGAACATTTTTGCCATACTCTTCAAGTTCCTTCTGCCAAGGTTCATACTATTCGCGGCGGAGTTGATAGCGGAAGATTTTATTTTAGCGCGTCAGGGCGTGAGAACATACGCAAAGAGTTCAACTATGGGCCGGAACATTTTGTTGTAGGGCTCCTTGGTCGCTTTGACAGGGTCAAGGGACAAAAAGAACTCATTTTTGCCGTGTCTGAACTGTTCCACAAACGCGGTATGCGTCATCTGCGTCTGATGCTAGCCGGATTTGAAACCGCAACTGCACTGGCGGAAGTGGAAGGCTGGATAGATGAGGCTGGCGTTCGGGAAATTACAGTCATCACTGGTAAGCGTTCTGATATTACTGACTGTATCTGTGCCATGGATCTTGGAGTAATCGCTTCGCTCTGGTCGGAAACTATTGCCAGAGCCGCACTGGAAATCATGGCATGCCAACGGCCGCTTATCTCTACCGATGTGGGAGTTATGCCGGACTTATTACCGCAGGATGCTCTGTGCGCCAAAGGGGATGTGGCAGCCCTTGCTGATTTAATTCAGAAGAACGCCGTTGATACAGATTGGCGTGAGGCTTTGCGCATAGAATGTGGTCGCAGGATTAAAACTCTTGGCGGGCAAGACTTTCTTGACGCAACGTTGGCTTTGTATAGCTCTTTGTGATTGTTTTGAATGTTAAATAGATGGTGCTGATAAGGAAGCTGTAATGAAAAGTTTTGCCAGTGATAATACTGCAGGTGTTCACCCCAGAATTATGGACGCCCTGTGTAAAGCGAGTGCCGGTCATGCTGCGCCGTACGGTGATGACGAATATACCGCAGAAGTACGCCGGCAATTTATGGCGCATCTGGGCGAGGATATTGCCGTGTTTCCAGTTTTTGCAGGAACGGCTGCAAACGTGCTTGCCTTGCGTGGGATGCTGAAGCCATGGCAGGCGGTTATCTGCTCTGACGTGGCGCACATCAATGTTGACGAAACGGGTGCGCCGGAATCCATGGCCGGACTTAAGCTGCTGGCCATGCCTTCATGTGATGGTAAACTTACGCCGGAGGCTATCGAACCTGCTTTGGCAAATATCGGCGTTGTACATCATGCACAGCCCGGTGTGCTTTCGATTACTCAGGCAACCGAATATGGCACTGTATACACTGTTGATGAAGTGAAAGCTTTGGCGGATGTCGCTCATTCAAACGGCCTTTTACTGCATATGGATGGTGCGCGCATTGCCAATGCCGCGGCGTCGCTGGGTGTTTCCCTGCGGCAAGTGACCCGCGATGCCGGTGTGGATGTGCTCAGTTTCGGTGGAACAAAAAACGGCCTGATGTTTGGCGAAGTTGTCGTTGTATTTAAGCCGGAACTTGCCGAAGGTTACAATTACCTGCGTAAACAGTACGGACAGCTGAGTTCTAAAATGCGCTTTATCAGTGCTCAGTTTATTGAACTTTTGAAGGACGGCCTCTGGCTGGAGAGTGCAACACACGCCAATGCCATGACAGCAAAGCTTGCGACAGGCCTTAAAAGTCTTTCCAAGGCAAAAATTACCCGCCCCGTACAAGGCAATGCCGTTTTTGCCTGTCTGCCTGCAGACGCCATTGCGGCATTGCGTGAAGAGTATCTGTTTAACGTATGGGATGCTGCAACCAATGAAGTGCGGCTGATGACGTCCTTTGCCACATCGTCTGAAGATGTGGAAGAGTTTATCGAAGCTATCAGAGCGGCCTGTAGCTAACAGAAGAAAGAAGAAGCTCAGCGCGCACCGGCCGTTCAGACCGGTGCGCGCTGTTTTGTTATTTGCGGATCAGATTGTAGAGGCGTGCAGTCAGATTGTTGGAGTATATTTTTACCCGCGAGTGTAGCCATTTTGCGGACTTGTTCTTTACCTTGAAGCGATGCACCGCTTCAGGTCTTCGGGGCGGATTTGCCCCTTGTGCCGTGGTAAAAAACACCTTGAAGCCGTGTTGCTTTGCTATACTTAAAGCTTCAGGCGAGAAGGTCCCCCAGGGCCAGCAGAATGTCTGACGAGTGTGCCCTAACTCTTTTTCCAAAGCGTTTCGGCAGAGCTCAAAGTCTTTTGCCATACGGTGATCCCGCTCAGAATCAGACTCGTAGGTGCCTAATTCGTCAGCTGTCAGCCTGCTGATGCGGTTTCGTAATGCTTCAACTTTTTCTTCATCACGAGCAAATTCATAAGCCAGCTCCGCATCTTGGGGCACATGCCTTCTGATTGTATCCAGCAAGTTAGCAGAGGGAACAAACGCACGTCCCACGAGTGCGGGAATAGCGGGAAAAGCAGGCATACCCCAAAGATTTTCACCTTCAACCTGATAAAATGTGCGACCTCTGCTACGCGGAAAAATGAAGCTGCTAAACTGAGGAGACGCAAAGACATTATTATGTGTGGTGGAGTGGGCTGCAATGCTGATGACACCCGAGGACTCCATTGCTCGGGCTTCGCTCCAGCTGATGAAGCTATCCTGCCGGACACAGAGGCCTTGTGCCAGTTCCTGAAATGGGGTGTCTACAGGGGGCAGAGTCTCGCGGCGGGCGCGACCTTCAAGTATATCTTCAATTGTCGGACGTAAGGCAGAATGGTGCTCAATCCGTGAAGTGACGGCAAATATGGTGCCTTTGTGACCATAACGTTTTAAGATGGGCCATGCGTAGACGTAATTGTCCAGGTAGCCGTCGTCGAAAGTAAATAAAACAGATTTTTTCGGAAGGGGGGTGCCGTGCAGCAGATATTGTTCGGCTTCAGTAAGGCTGATTCCTCGCCAGCCGTTTTCTGCCAAGGCTTTACAGTGATCTTCGAAAACTTCCGGATGTACGGAAATGGAGCCTTCACACTTGCTGATATAATGGTACATCAGTACCGGTAAACTCTTTGTCATGAGTAATTTCGCTTGACTGCGGATTAATACGGATTACTTGAAATAACGAGACCGCTTTCGGCAACAGTGTCGGAAGGTGACTCTGATACAGATGCTGTCAAAGGAGAGCTATACGAGATGGGAGTTGAATACAAGGACTACTACAAATTGCTGGGTGTAGAGCGCAGCGCCTCCAAGGAAGAAATTGCCAAGGCCTTCAAGAAGATGGCCCGCAAATATCATCCGGATCTGAATCCGAATGATGCTGATGCGGAGTCCAAGTTCAAAGAAGTGAACGAGGCATATGAGGTGCTGAAAGACGAAGAAAAACGCCGTCTCTACGACCAGCTGGGCCCTAACTGGCAACATGGCCAGAATTTTCAGGGGGCTCAGGGTTTCAACCGCGCAAATTTTAGCGGCGGTGCAGGATTTGATGCGTCCGGCTTCAGCGACTTTTTCGATATGATCTTCGGAAACGCAGGCGCCGGAGGCTATCAGCGGACGAGTGGTTTCGGGCCGGACCCGTTCGGCAATTTTTCCGGTAGACAGCGCAAAGGGCGTGATGTGGAAGCACAACTCACTCTTTCGTTGGAAGAAGCCTATAAAGGTGGTAAGAAAGCCATAACCTTACAAGGTCAGGGTGGTGCGAACAAACACCTTGAGGTGAATGTTCCTGCCGGGATTAAAGATGGAGCTAAAATCCGCCTTTCCGGTCAGGGCGATTCGGGAATGGGCGGCGGCCCTGCCGGAGATTTGTACCTGAAGGTAAAGCTTGCCGAGCATCCTCTTTTTACTGTCGATGGAACAAATATTATCGTCGAACTGCCTCTTGCTCCGTGGGAGGCTGTGTTGGGAACCAAGGCACGGGTGCCCACGCTGGATGGTGAAGTCGAGTTGAATATCGCTCCGGGAACGGGAAGCGGCAGAAAGCTGCGTCTCAGGGGCAAAGGTTTAGGATCTGCGGCAAACCGCGGTGATCTGTATGTACGGACTCAGATCCGTGTGCCGGATAACCCTACGGCAGAAGAACGCGAATTGTGGGAACGACTGGCAGCAGTTTCAACCTTTAACCCGAGACCGTAATGCAACACTGAACGCATCAGGAGGCGTGCCATGTCCGTAGAACGGCAATCCAGAGACTTACCTATCCGGTCGGAATATATCGCGTGGGCAGAGTTTATCGAGTTGACCGGAATTCATCCCGGAAGGCTTGGGGAACTGGTGGAATACGGCTGGCTCGTTCCTGTGCGGACAGCTGGTAAGGGGTACCTTTTCAGCAGGGTGGATGTATACCGCCTGCGTAAACTGCAACGTATTTGTGACGATTTTGATCTGCCCAGTGTCGGCGGAGTCATTATTGTAGATTTGTTAGAACGTATCGACCATCTGGAACGTAAAGTAAGGACTCTTGAAAAATTGATTTAATGCACTGATTGCAGGTTGGTACGAAGGAGAGTGTCATGGATCTTAATAAATTTACTGAAAAATCACAGCAGGCGCTGAGTGAAGCGCAAAATGTAGCTGTACGATTGGGTCATCAGGAAGTTGATGCCGAGCACCTTGCGCTCGCTCTTGTGGCTCAGGAACAGGGACTTGTTCCACGTTTGCTTATAAAAGCAGGAGTCCGTCCGGAAGCTTTTGCCTCTGCACTGGAAGCAGAGCTTGGAAAGAAGCCTGCGGTCAGCGGACCGGGAGCAGCTCAGGGGCAGATTTTTGTTACGCAGCGCTTGAACAGGTTGCTGGTGAAAGCTCAGGATTTCGCCAAACGGATGCAGGATGAATATGTCAGCGTGGAGCACCTGTTCTGCGTGCTGGCTGAAGAGTCTAAATCCAGCCCCCTTGGAAAGGTTTTTTCACAGTTCGGGCTGACGCAGGAAAAACTGCTTAGCGTCCTTACTGAGGTTCGCGGGGCGCAGCGGGTAACTTCGTCTAATCCGGAAGATACCTATGAGGCGCTCAGCCGTTATGGCCGTGATCTTGTAGAAGAAGCTCGCAAGGGAAAACTTGATCCTGTAATCGGCAGAGATGCTGAAATCCGGCGTACTATCCGCATTTTGTCACGGCGTACAAAAAACAACCCCGTACTGATCGGTGAAGCAGGAGTTGGTAAAACAGCCATAGTTGAAGGCCTTGCACATCGTATCCTGAACGGGGATGTTCCTGAAGGGTTGCGCGATAAGAGCTTGTTTGCCCTTGATATGGGTGCGCTTATAGCCGGTGCCAAATATCGTGGTGAATTTGAAGAACGTCTGAAGGCCGTGCTTAAAGAAGTAGAGCAGGCCGAAGGCCGTATTCTGATGTTCATTGACGAGCTGCATACGATTGTCGGTGCCGGAAAGACTGATGGGGCCATGGATGCGGGCAATTTGCTCAAGCCGATGCTTGCACGTGGCGAGCTGCATTGTATCGGCGCCACCACTCTGGATGAGTATCGTAAGTATATTGAAAAAGATCCGGCCCTTGAACGGCGTTTCCAGCCGCTGGTTGTGGATGAACCTTCGGTGGAAGACACGATTTCTATTCTGCGCGGACTTAAGGAGCGTTTTGAGGTGCACCATGGCGTGCGCATCAGCGACTCCGCGTTGGTAGAGGCTGTTACGCTTTCAAATCGATACATCGCAGACAGACAACTGCCGGACAAGGCTATTGACCTTATTGATGAAGCTGCTGCGCTTATCCGTACAGAGATTGATTCGCTGCCAGCCGAACTGGATGAAGCGAATCGTAAAATCATGCAGCTTGAAATCGAACGTGAAGCGTTGCGGCGCGAGACTGATGAGGCTTCACGTGAGCGGCTGCAGAAGCTTGAAAACGAACTGGCAGACCTGCGCGGAGTACAGGCGGCTCTTAACTCTCAGTGGGAGCAGGAAAAAGGCTCAATCGATGGTGTACGAAATCTGAAAGAAGATATCGAACGTACACGCCGGCAGATCGAGGAAGCAGAGAGAAATTATGATCTGAACCGTGCGGCAGAGCTTAAGTATTCTGTACTGCATGATCTGGAAAAAAGGTTGGCGGCAACAGAAGGTACTGACGCGAAAGGCCCCCGCTTGCTTAAAGAAGAAGTCGGACCGGATGACGTGGCCGAGATTGTCGCACGCTGGACGGGCATTCCTGTAACCAGACTGCTGGAGTCTGAGCGCGAAAAGTTGCTGCGCCTTGCTGATGTGTTGCACGAAAGGGTAGTAGGACAGGATGTTGCGGTTGATGCAGTGGCAGAAGCCGTGCTCCGCTCCCGCGCCGGTCTTTCAGACCCTGCAAGGCCTATTGGCTCGTTTATCTTCCTCGGGCCTACCGGTGTAGGTAAAACTGAACTTTGCAAAACACTGGCGCAGTCTTTGTTTGATACAGAAGAGAATATTATCCGGCTGGATATGAGCGAGTACATGGAGAAACATACTGTGGCTCGTCTTATCGGGGCGCCTCCCGGCTACATCGGCTACGATGAAGGCGGCCAGTTGACCGAAGCCGTGCGGCGTAAGCCATACAGCGTTGTGCTTTTTGATGAGATAGAAAAAGCGCATCCGGATGTGTTTAACGTTTTATTGCAGCTTCTTGATGACGGACGGCTGACGGATAGCCATGGCCGTACAGTGGACTTTAAAAATACCATTGTGATTATGACGTCCAACATCGGCGCACCGTTGATGCTTGATGGTATTTCTCCGGAAGGGGAATTTAACCCCGGAGTGGAGGAAGAGGTTTTCGAAGAACTCAGAAGGCACTTCAGGCCGGAGTTCCTGAACCGTGTTGATGAAATAGTGCTGTTTAAGCCGTTGATGCTGGAGCAGATTGTAGCGATAGTTGAATTACTGCTTAAGCGCCTTGAAGGCAGGCTTGCAGAACGTAAGATATCTGTAGAGCTTTCGGACAAGGCCAGGCGGTTCATCGCTGAATCTGCTTATGATCCGGTATTCGGTGCACGTCCGCTCAAACGTTATCTGCAACAACGCCTTGAAACACCGCTGGCTCGAAAGATTATCAGCGGAGAATTGCGTGACGGGCAGAAGGTGCGCGTGGACAGCGATGGGCATGAACTCTTTTTTGAGCAATAACATGTAAACTTCCGGCCGCCTGCGGGCGGCCGGTTTACGTTGCGTGAAACAGCAATGTCTGCTACATGCAGACCCCACCATTACAGTACCGCTCAGGCGGTGAATCAGGCAGGTGAAATATGAGCCTACGACTGTTGATTTGTACTTTACTAACTGCGGGCATCTTCGTGTTTATGGCGGGGACTGCATTTGCCAGAGGGGAGAACACTATGGTTCGCTTTGAGACAAGCATGGGTGATTTCGTAGTTGAGCTGGATACTGAGAAAGCTCCTGAAACCTGTGAAAACTTTTTGCAGTATGTGCGCGATGGGTTTTACGATGGAACTATCTTTCACCGCGTGATTGACGGTTTTATGGTTCAGGGTGGAGGTTTTACCGAAACCATGAAGCAGAAGGAAACTCGTGAGCCTGTCCAGAATGAAGCTGACAACGGGTTGAAGAATGAAGAGTACACGCTTGCAATGGCTCGTACTCAGGACCCTCACTCTGCAACCGCGCAGTTTTTTATTAACGTAAAGAACAACGCATTTTTGAACCACAGCGGTAAATCTGTTTCCGGCTGGGGCTATGCCGTGTTTGGTAAAGTAACCATGGGGCAGAGTACCATTGATGCTATTAAAGCCGTTCCCACCGGCAGCTACGGACCTTTTGAGAACGTTCCGCTGGTACCTGTAGTGATCAACAAAGCTGTGGTAATGGATTAGCCCGAACTATTCCTGACACATGTGCTTATGGGCGCCTGTTGTTTTTACGGCAGGCGCTTTTTATTTGTTCTGTTGCCGCATTGTGCAATAACAGGTAGATAGGAAAGTAAAAGCTATAACTTGTACTGACCAGCAGAGGCATTATGACATACAGAACAGAGCATGACAGTCTGGGAGAGCGTAAGGTTCCAGAATCCGCGTATTACGGCATTCAGACTCTTCGCGCATTGGAAAATTTTGATGTCACAGGCTTGCCCGTTTCACAATACAATAAATTCATTCAGGCATTCGCCGCCGTAAAAAAGGCAGCAGCACTTGCTAACCTTGAGCTTGGCGAGTTGGCGCCGGAAGTTGCGGAGCCGATTGTACAGGCCTGCAAAGATGTTCGAGGGGGCCTTCTTGATGATCAGTTCCTGGTGGATGTTATTCAAGGCGGCGCCGGTACTTCCGTGAACATGAATGCGAATGAGGTCATATGTAACAGAGCCTTGGAACTGATGGGGCATGCGAAGGGCCGCTATGACATTATCCATCCTCTTAACCATGTGAATCTGTCGCAGTCTACCAACGATGTGTATCCTACAGCGTTACGCATAGCTTTGGTCTGGTATAGCAAAGATCTTTTATTGGCATTACAGGAATTGCGGGATGCGCTGTATGAGAAAGGCGAACAGTTCAGCAATGTCATCAAAATGGCCAGGACTCAGCTGCAGGACGCTGTCCCCATCACACTCGGGGCAGAGTTTACCGCCTATGCCGTGACAGTAAATGAAGATGTTGAGCGGCTGGAAGAAGTAATGAAGCTGTTGTGTGAAGTGAATCTTGGTGCGACAGCGGTGGGAACGGGCATTAACTCTGTGCCGGGATATGGCGCTCTTGCATGTTCTATCCTGGCCGATATTACGGACCTGCCAATCAAACAATCTGCGAATCTGGTGGAAGCAACAAGCGATGCCGGAGCTTATGTGACACTTTCCGGCTTACTCAAGCGGACAAGCGTAAAACTGTCGAAGATATGTAACGACCTGCGGTTGATGTCTTCCGGCCCGTTTACCGGATTGCATGAAATTAATCTACCGCCTATGCAACCGGGGTCTTCTATCATGCCGGGCAAAGTAAATCCTGTGATTCCGGAGATGGTTACACAGGTATGCTATCAGATTATCGGAAACGACATGACTGTGACTATGGCTGCAGAAGCAGGGCAGCTTGAGTTGAATGTTTTCGGGCCGATTATTTCGTTTAACCTGTTTCAGTCGCTGGGCGTTCTGACTCGTGCGGTGCATACGTTGCGCAAACGTTGTATCGAAGGAATTACCGCTAATCATGAGCGGTGCCTCGAGTTGTTGAAAGGCTCATTAGGAGTTGTTACTGCATTGGCACCGGCTATTGGCTATGAGGCTGCAGCAAGAGTCGTTAAAGAAGCTCAGGAGTCTAAAAAGCCGGTTGCAGAGGTTCTTGATGCTCAGGGGCTGATGACTGCCGAAGAGTATAACGAGCTGCTTGATCCCAGTAAGATGCTCGCTCCAAGGCAGTTCCGCAAAAGGTAGGCCCGATAGTGAAATTCAGTAAAACATATAGTTGCTCTCAGCCTATATCTGCCGCCATGCCTTTGTGGCCGGATGATCCTCCCATACAGTTCACGCCTTGGGCAGACTTTGATGAGGCGGGATTTTTGTTACGGGCTTTTTGTATGGGAGAGCATAGCGGTACACATGTAAATGCTCCGTCGTCATTTTTGCGCGGGGGGCGCGACATGTCGCATGTTGCGGCGTCTCCGCTGGTGTTTCCTCTGGTTGTAATGGATATTTCTGCCAAAGCCACTGCTTGCGCAGGCGCCATGCTTGAACTGGAAGATATACATGCATGGGAAGGGCGGCATGGAATTATACCTGAGGGAGCATTTGTAGCAGTGCATACTGGTTGGGATGCTTACTGGACAGAGCCGCGAAAGTTTTTAGGTGTGCAGGCAGGCGGTTCCATGATGTTTCCTTCCATTTCGTATGCTGCAGTAGAAATGCTGATTTCAGAACGTGGCGCATCAGGGGTCGGAATTGATACACACGGTGTTGATTCTCCTGCTGAAGATGTTTTTCGTTGTAATTCCTTTGTGCTGGCGCATGGCGGGGTAGTGGTGGAATGTCTTTGCAATCTGGGAGTATTGCCTGCCAAAGGAGCAACTGTGGTGATTGGCGCACTACAACTTGCCGGAGGAAGCGGTTCTCCTGCAGCTGTTACTGTGCTTGTTTAGTTTTTGCTTGCCGCTTTGTCCTCCGGACATAAACAGAGGGCCGCTACTGTTGTCGTGGCCCTCTGCTGATTTAGTTATCTTCCGTCTTCTCAGGATTCTTGCTGCATGTCTGCAATGATGTTTTTCAGTTCATCTGCAAGGCGAGCCAGATCGGCAACTGCTTGCGAAGATGCCATCATGGCTTGTGCTGTTTCATCTGCAATCCTGTTTATTTCTTCAGTAGAGCGGTTGATCTCTTCACTTGTTGCGGATTGTTGCTCTGCAGCAGTAGCAATGCTGCTTACCTGATCAGCACTTTCCTGTACCATCAACATGATTTCTTCCAGTGACTTGCCTGTATTTGTCACCATGGAGGTACCTTCAGAAATGGCCGTGGCTGCAAGTTCCGTATTACGGATATTCTTTTGTGCGCTTTCCTGAATGCGCTTGATGCTGGTACCTACTTCCTGTGTGGCGCTCATGGTTTTTTCTGCCAGTTTTCGTACCTCATCTGCCACAACGGCAAATCCTCTGCCTGAATCGCCTGCGCGGGCGGCTTCAATGGCCGCATTAAGTGCAAGTAAGTTAGTCTGGTCTGCAATATCTGCAATAACTGTCATTATCTGGCCGATTGCTTCCGCCTGCTTGCCAAGCTCGGCCATGTCGGTCTGCAGTTGCACTGCCTGCTCATGCGCATGGTTGATTTTAGTAATTGAGTTTTGGGCAACAGCACCGCCTTCCTGCGCCTTGGCTTTGGTCTGGTCCGCCAGTTGGGCTGCTCCAGTTGCGTTTCGGGCCACCTCAAGCACAGTCGCGTTCATTTCTTCCATGGCTGTTGCGGTTTCGCCCGTGCGTTCTCGCTGTGTATCTGCGCCGCGTGTTGACTGTTCGACCTGTGCAGAAAGTTCTTCTGTAGCAGAAGCAAGCAGTGCGGCAATGTTACCGGCATTTTCTGCTGCTGTCGCGATGCGCTGGTTTTGTTCTGCAATTTGACGTTGCTGCCTTCTTTGTTCTGTCATGTCCAGATACAGGCACATTCCGCCTGTAACAGTGCCGTCCAGTGCGGAAAGATAGGTTACGTTGGCCAGCACGTCAGTTTTACGCCCTTTGTGCCCTGAAATGGTTACTTCAAGGTTTGAAATAACCTCTTTATTGGTCATGCTCTTGCCGACAGCTGTTTTTCGGGTGGGATCATTGTAAAACAGGTCTGCCAAAGTCCGGCCTAGACATTCTTCAGGCGTTCTGTCGATTTGAAGCATATTCAGGCACTGCTGGTTAACAAAATTCGCTTTTTCGTTTGTATCTACAATAAGTGAAGGTAAGGGGATTTCATCCAGAACGCTTTTGCTGAACGACAATTTGTCTTTCAGTTCGCTCACCATCTGCTGCAGATCATTAGCTAGGCTTGCGAGTTCAAGCTGGAAACTGCCCCGTAGCTGGGTATTAAGGTTTCCACCTGTTACGGCTTGGCTATAGTTCTGCAATTGATGGATAGGCTTGGAAACAACCCGACGGATGAAGAAAACCGAGATACCGATCAGTAACAGAGCGGCAAGTGTGCCGATGCCAATCATGGTATTTCGTAGTGTTGTGGCGGTTTCAGCGAGATCATCCGTATAGGCGCTTGCGATTATTTTAAATCCTGTGGAGGGGATAGTCGAACTGACCATCACTTTGTCATCCCCCTCCCAGTTATAGTCCAGCGTCAGGCTGTCTTCTTGTAAGGCCTGCTGTATGAATGGAAGGCTTGCCATTGACTTAAAAATAATGTTTTCCTGTGGGTGAGTGAACATTACTCCTTCGCTGTCAGAAATCGCAATGTATCCTTGCTTACCCAGGGTGATAGGTCTGACATATATCTCGCTGAATTTTGTCCAGTTCAGGAAAATAACAACACCGCCAATAGTTTTTTCTGTTATCGGGTCAATTATTGGCGTAACAATTTCTACCAAAACAATACCGTCTTGTTGTATTGCCGTTGGTGATATGAAATCCGTTGCACTTTTAAGAGCTTTGATTGCGCTGTCAGTCAGTTGGTTTGTTATTCCTTTTTGCTCGCCATGGTGGTTTACAAGACGCAGAATATTGCCATCAGGGTCAAGAAGGGCCATTGCTTCAAGCATTGAATTGCCGTTTAAAGCGCTTTCAATATCTTGTGCAGGAATTGTTTTTGCCGAGTTGTAGCGAAGGGCATTTATGATTGTACGTTGCCTTGCAAAATTTTTGGCTGACTGCAGAGCTGTATTGATGGTGTTTTCTGAAATTTTAATAAGTTGCGTGTTTATGGTTGCGATATTTTGCTCTTGCGTCATAACTGTGCTCTGGTAGGAAACTTCAGTTACGATGTAAATAAGTATTGCAAAAACTATGGCAGTACATGCTGAAATTATTAATGAAAGTTGTGTGGTAATGCTTTTTTTCAACATGATTCCTCCCCGGTGTTGTGATAATATGTCGAGAGTGTACTGTAGTTATCGGTATTACTAGTTTTTTTATTAGGGTGGTTTGCTTTTTTCGCAAACTAAATGAGACTTCGTTGTTGAATTTTTTGTGCCGGCTTGTTGCGGAGTCCGCCTTGATGCTGGGTAGCAAAAAATAAGAGATACGTTTTGGGGAGTACTGAATGCAATCTGATATAATAAGTTTAAGAGCTTGTGCAGTTCGTATAATGTTCAACCATACTGAAATAACGGTCAAAGATTAACTTGTTGAAAAAATAACAGAAATGAGGTTAGCTTCCGCAGGTCTAAGCGAGAAGATCATCTCCTGCAATTGCAGGACATAGTACGAGGGACGATTGTGGCTTTGGAAAATACTTTTCCTGAAATTCTTGGTGTATACTCTTTGCAGCAGGATGCAGTAGTAGGCGTTGGGGGGACTCAGTCATTCAAGCAGCAAGTGACGTATTGGTATGTCCGTCGTCTGCAGGCTGACCTTTACGAGGTTCAACCTCTTAATGCTCATCATGTGCCTTCCGGCATCCGGCGGGAACATAATGAGATGGATTTTTTACGCAAGTATGTGCCCGAACCTTCGTATTACAAAACACACACTGTTCCTGCATTAAATTCGTTAAAGAATAAACTGCATGAAGGGGAAGCTTTGCTTGAACAAGGAGATCTGGACGAAGCAGAGCGGATGTTTATCAAGGCCCTGATGATTGACGGTTTGAATGTAACCGGAAACTTCGGACTCGGTGAAGTTTATTCTGAGAAGAAGGATTATATCCGCCTGAAAAGGGTCATTGATACTCTTTTAGGGATTGATGAGGCCTTTCAGAAAGAACAGAAGGCGCGGTTTAATAAATTTGGTATCAGTCTTCGGAAGAATGGGCATTATGATGAGTCCTTGCGCTTCTATAATCGCGCACTTGAAGTTGCAGAGGATGATCACTTACACTTTAATGTGGCACGAGTGCATTTTGAAAAGGGTGATCTAGACTCCTGCATGTTGCATCTGGAACGGGCTCTGGTTCTGAATTCAGAATTTTTGGAAGCTCAAAAGTTCTTGAAGTACTGTCAGGGGAGTAAGTGATTTTAGCTTTTCTAATTTAAATCTTTGCGAATTGCAGGCCTCTCGGTGTGGTTGATACTGTTTGGCGTGTCTTGCGGAAGCTAAGTGTATAGTCCCAGAGTGTGGTGTAATGAATTGTACTGATCTATCGTACGGCGGGTAGATGGGAAAAGCTCTACACGGAAGCGCTAAGACTACGCACGCAGTCAGATCAGCAATACAGCGATCACAAGCTTCGCCCTCGGAGTTAAGCGAACGTTACCGAGACTGTTCGTGAATGGAAACAGCCTTATGCTTTTGAAGATATTGCCACGGGGGCCAAGAATCCCCGCTTAACAGTTTTCAGCCTTGACGTATAAGAGGTTTGCGTTGCCTTCCGGCGTGAGACCTTGTTGCCCTAGGATGATTGCTTGTATGCTTTGCTGGCCAATATTTCGTATTTCATCCGTTCATCACTTACCTCGCTGTTTTGTTGCAGCCTGTAGTTTTGCGTAGCGTTTATCAGGATGCGCTGGAAGCGACCAAAAACATGGATGATGCTCAAACGGTGGAAGCAATTACAACTCTTGAGCCGGTGTTTTTGTTGCCTGAGCCTCAAGGTTCGGCTGCGGCGTAATCCACGGCATTGGTATTGCCGATGCTCACCGTTCTTTCACAATCAAATAGCGAAGATAAAAGAAATCCGGCTGTGCATACTGCACAGCCGGAATCACCATAAGGAACAGGCGGGAGTGCACCAACACCCCCACTGGCGCGATGCTAGGCCATCGTACCACGGCCCCCTGAATGGCTGTAACCATTCAGAAAGATAACCCGCTGCTCCAGTCGTCTGATCAGACTAAGCAGGGTTGTATCCAAGGGGCGTACCTCATGGCAACCATAATGAAAAAAGAAATACGATGTGGTCATTGCAACCGATTGTTGGCCAAGGGAGAGGCAAGAGAGCTGGAGATTAAGTGCCGTCGTTGCGGCACAATGAACTATGTGAGGACCGTGTGTCTCGACCGAGAAGCCCCAGAGGCTCACTCGGAGAAATCAGTTGAGACAACGTGGTAATGCGACTTTATATGAAGGTGAAGCCCTCCGCATTTTGATGAGTATGCCCTCGGAAAGTGTGGATTTGAATCGCCACTAATTTACTAGACACCCCCAACTTTACTAACAAACTTTTCTTCAAATTTTATTGGAGATAAGTTGCCATTGTGTCCATGGCGGCGAATCGGGTTATAGAACATCTCTATATAATTAAATACGTCCTGCCGGGCCTCTTCCCGGCTTCTGTAAGTTTTCCGCTTAATTCGTTCTCGTTTGAGAAGTTGAAAGAAGCTTTCTGCAACCGCGTTG